>JBMOHX010000770.1:0-1502 GCA_049317625.1 Phycisphaerales bacterium | reverse complement strand
GGTCGCGGTGACGAGCGAGAAGCCGTACGCGCTGCTATTGCGGAACTGGCTGTTGGGCGAGGGGAGGATGAAGGTGTAGTGGCTGCGCCCGCCGGCCCCGGTCACGAACCACGGGATGCCGCCGAAGGACAGCCTCTCCATCGTGTGGTTGTGCCCCTGGAGGACCATGTCCACGCCCATGTTCTGGAAACCCCAGTTCATGTAGTTGGACGGCCCGTGGCTGGACGTCGTCGAGGTCTGGAAGGGATGGTGGAACGCGACGACCTGCCAGCGGGCCGTCGAGAGGGCGATCTGCTGGACGAACCAGTTGTACTGCGTGCTCCCGACCGTCACGCCGCTGGGCTCGCGCGGGTCGCTGGAGAGCACGAAGACCTGAACCGGGCCCTGCGTGAAGGTGTAGTACCGCTCGTTGCCCGCCAGATCGAAGTAGTTCGTAAAGCTCGCGGGGCTGTTGCCAACATCCATGTCGTGGTTGCCGATCGACGGGTAGAACCGGCGGGTCGCGGAACCCTGCGAGGCCCACGCCGACGTCGAGCCCGCGGGATACTGGATGTAGGAGTGATAGTACTGACCAACGGCGTTGTCCCAGTTAGTCGTGTTGTTGGAGGTGCTGTAGGTGTTGTCGCCCGTCGTCACAATGAAGTCGGGGTTGGTCGCGAGCACGCGCGTCGCCACGGCCTGACTATTGGAACTCTGGCCGTAGTCGCCGAACGCCGCGAAACGAACTGTTTGGGCCTGGGCGATTCCGTGCACGCAGGCGAGCGCGAGCATCGCGGGGGCAAACGTGGATCGGGCGATCATGGGTTCTCCTTCATGGACCAAAGGTGCGGTATCGCGGGGGCGGTCAACTGGGCGGCGGTTCTCGCGCCATGAAGTCAACGGCGCGAGCGTGCGAGCCTAACGTGGCGCAGACGCGCCGCGTGCAAAGGCGATGTGACGCTTTGGTGAAGATCACGCGCGATCGTCGATTCCGGAGCCCCCGTGGTGGCGCAAGACCCGCTCGCGATGGCGAGTTGTCGCGCGATCATTCCGCGGATCACCGGCCCTCTCGACCCCTCAACTCCCGAAGCAGGGCCTCCGCAGCTGCGGCGAGCGACTCGCTGTCTGGTTTGCCCAAGTCGAGCATCGGCTGAGCGCGGAACTCGGCGATAGAGGCCTCGAGTCGGCGCGTCAGTTGATCGCAGACCAGCGCCCGCGCGTCCGCGGGCGCGGCATCGACGATCGCTCGCGCCGCTCGTCCGTACGCGGCGAGTTGATACCCCCAGTCGCGGCGCTGCATGACGAGCAGGGGGTCTCGGCGCGCGGCGGCCTCGAAGCGGGCGAGGCCCCGATCGGCGAGCGCGGCTGTGACCGACGCCTCCTCCTGCCCGGCGAACATCAGGGCGCTGTCCACTTCAAGACTGCCGAGGTTCCGGATGAGGCTCGGGTGCTCGGCCATGCCGCCCGCGCTCGCTTCCTCGAGACGCTCGCGACCCTCCGTCAGGAGAGCGCGTGCCCTAGGC
>JBMOHX010000769.1:0-1504 GCA_049317625.1 Phycisphaerales bacterium | reverse complement strand
CCTCACAGCGATCACCGCCGTGCAGCGGTTCGTGAAGGTCTGGAAGCAGGCGGCCGTCGCCCCGGTCACGGCGGCGAAGATCGAGATGCGTCGCAGCCGTCGACAGACACGACGAGTGGTGCGCACCGAGCGGCGACACACCCGTATCGCGCGTGCCACCCGCACCGCACCTCGTGACTGAGCCCAGCCCGCGGAAACGCGCTGCCGACGCGGCGACGGTCCGTGCCTATCGACTCGGATCCCTTGCTGCTCGCATGATGCCGGGGCCGATGGCCTCGGCTGCAGCCTCGTCGTTGGGCTTCGGTGCCAGCTTCGCCAGTGCCGAGCGCCGGGCGATGATCGAGCGGCACATCCATCGTGTGAACCCGAATCTCCGCGGCAACTCCCTGCGGGTGGCGGTGCAGCAGGCGTTCGACAGCTACGCGAAGTACTACGTCGAGAGCTTTCGTCTCCCGTCGCTCAGCAAGCGCACGGTGGATCGGGCGTTCACGGTCGACGGGTTCCATCACATCACCGATGCGCTCGAGCTCGGCAACGGATGCATCTTCGCCCTCCCGCACCTCGGCGGGTGGGAGTGGGCCGGGCGCTGGATGACGGATCAGGGCTTCAAACTCACCGTGGTGGTCGAGGCATTGGAACCGCCCGAACTGTTCCAGTGGTTCGCGGATCTGCGCAAGGAACTCGGGATGACTGTCGTGCCCACCGGCCCGTCGGCCGGGGCTGCCGTGATCAAGGCGTTGAAGGCCAACGAGATCGTCTGTCTCCTGTGCGATCGCGACATCGACCGCAACGGCGTCGACGTCGAGTTCTTCGGGGAGCGCACCACGCTTCCCGCCGGCCCGGCCACGCTGGGGTTGCGGGTGGGGGCACCGATCCTGCCGGTCGGGGTGTATTTCACGGAGACGTACAACGGGCACCACGCGCTCGTGAGGCCGCCGCTGTCGCTGGCCCGCCAAGGTGGACTCCGCGACGACGTGGCCCGCATCACCCAAAACCTCGCCCGTGAGCTGGAGTTCCTCATCCGCCGCGCCCCCGAACAATGGCATCTGTTTCAACCCAATTGGCCCAGCGACCCCGGCTATTAGTACCCCTCCGACGATGGTCGTAGGGCGTCGGTCATTTCACTCGGGGACCTCGGTCACTGTTGTGGTCACGGGCGTGTGGGCGACACTCTGTGTATCGGCGTCGAGGGAATCGGGAGAGTCCTCGACGCCGATGCGCGTCCGCTAGGTTCGCGTCATGCCGATCGAAGCTCGCGATGGGTACCGACTCTGGGAAGGTGGTCCGGTACCGAGAGGTGCCGATGGCATCACCATCGGCTCGGTGGTCATCGTCCGCGAGGGCAAGGTGACGCCCTACCTGTTGCGCCACGAGATGGTGCACGTGCGGCAGTGGCGTCGCTTCGGCCCACTCGGCTTCACCGGCCGCTACCTCGGTAGCTACGTGATGTGGCGCCTGCGGCGCAAGGGGCATCGTGGCGCCTATCTCCGCATCCCGATGGAGG
>JBMOHX010000768.1:0-1504 GCA_049317625.1 Phycisphaerales bacterium | reverse complement strand
GTACGTTCGTTCGGCCGGAGGCACGGTCTACAACATCAGCATCCCGCCCGGGGTTGGTGCGAAGGTGCTCCTCCCCGGGTGCGAGCGCGAGATCAATCTCGGTTCGGGCGAGTATCACTTGGCGGTCGAAGCGGGGGAGTGGCGGTTCGTTGACGCGCCGTGACTACACGAGCGAGAGCTTCGCGAACGTGCCGATGCGCTGGTACCCGATGCGCTGGTAGATGCGATTCGAGGTGGGGTTCGCGAGATCCGTGAACAGTGTGCAACCACTTGCGCCGCTCGCGAGCGCGGCGAGGCTGACGTGCTGCACGAGCGATGAGGCGTAGCCGTGGCCTCGGTGTTCGCGCGGCGTGTAGACGGGTCCGATGGACCAGAAGCCTGCGATGCGGCGCGAGTTGTTGACGAAGCAGACGGGTGTACCGTCGGCGGTTTCCCAGATCCAGCAGCGTTCGGAAGCCGCGAGGCGATCGCCCGCGCGTGCATCGGGTGGTGGGTCGTGGGGCAGAGCTTCTGCGCTGAACTCCCGCATCCACCGCAGAAGCAGCGGGGCATCGGCGGGTGATGCAACGCGGCAAGCGCCCGCGGCGACACCGACCGGAACGACCTCGGTGAGTTCGAACAGGCCGACCTCTTCCATGACTCGGCCCGCGGCTGCGCCCCACTCGTGCGCGAACGCGCGGGCGGAGTCTTCCTGACCGAAGACGACGGTGGCATCGGCGCACAGCGTGCGGGCGTGCTGTGCCATGGTGCACGCGGTGATCTCGTCTGCGTGTGAGATGAGCACCGGGTGAGGAGGAGTCTGGAGGTATGCGCCGACGCACGCGCCGGCGGTGTCGTGGATGGTGAGGCCTCGGAAGCCTTGCGGGTACCGGCTCGGGGTGGTCCTTGCGGATTCGGCGATGCCCAGGGGCATCTGATTCAGTAGCGGAGAACGGAGCAGGAAGGACCTCGCGGCCAGCTCGTAGCTTTCTGGATCGGTGTGCTGACGCGCGTCCATCTCGGTGCCTTAGTGCCGGGTCACCTTGCGGTACTTCATGCGGTGCGGCTGATCGGCGTCTGCGCCCATGCGGCGCTTGCGGTCTTCTTCGTAGCTCGACCAGTTGCCGTTGTGGAACCAGACCTTGGCGTCGCCCTCGAAGGCGAGGATGTGTGTCGCGAGGCGGTCGAGGAACCAGCGATCGTGGCTGATGATGACCGCGGTGCCGACGAAGTTCTCGATGGCTTCTTCGAGAGCACGCATGGAGTTCACGTCGAGGTCGTTGGTGGGTTCGTCCATCAGGAGGACGTTGGCGCCGGACTTGAGGAGCCGCGCGAGGTGCACGCGGTTGCGCTCGCCGCCGGAGAGATTCTCGACGAGCTTCTGCTGATCGGTGCCGGTGAACCCGAAGCGTGAGACGTACGCGCGGCTGTTGACTTTCAGCTTGCCGAGCCGCACTTCCTCGTTGCCGTCGGAGATCACTTCCCACACGTTCTTGTCGGGCGGCAGGGAGTCGCGCGACTGCTC
>JBMOHX010000767.1:0-1505 GCA_049317625.1 Phycisphaerales bacterium | reverse complement strand
GCCTCCGCCGAACCGTCTGACACGGAACGGACGACGGGTGTAGGGGCGGGAGGAGCACGAATCCACGGTGCAAAATCCGGTATTGCCGCCGATTGCGCGCTCAAATACCGGATTCTGAGGCAGGGAGTCTGTCTGTCCCAAAAACTCAAAAACCCCTGAAAAACAGGGGTTTATGAAGCAAGTACGGGCGGAAGGAGTCGAACCCTCAACCTCCTGATCCGTAGTCAGGTGCTCTATCCAATTGAGCTACGCCCGCAACAAGATGCCCTCGCCGTCAGGATTTCGTCAGGGTTGCTGACCGTGCCCTCGGGCGAGCCGAACAGGGTAGCAAGGAAATCCCGCACGGGCAAGGCGGTCTCGAGGTGGCTTCGCGCTTGATTTCCGCTCCGAACCCCCCCATACTCCCTCCCCCCATTCCCCGGCACCCGCCGACGGAATCCACATCCCAACTTGGCTCGGTCACGGTCCACGGATCGCCCGGGCACAGTCCTGAAGAAGGCACTATTCCATGGCTCACTCACTGTCTGCTCAGAAGCGTGTCCGCCAGAACGCCGCCGCCAAGGCCCGCAACCGCTGGCGCCTCGGCACCCTCCGCGACGCGCTGAAGACGCTCGAAGACAAGTTCCTCCACGCCGACGCCGCCGGCGCGAAGACCGCCTTCGCCGCCGCGTGTCAGTTGCTGGACAAGACCGCCAGCAAGGGCGTGATCCACAAGAACACCGCCGCCCGCAAGAAGAGCCGCCTCTCGGCCCGCCTCAAGGCGCTGGCGAAGGCCCCGGCCGCGGCCCCCTCGAAGAAGAAGTAATCGCACCCGAGATGGGCCCCGTGTCTGCATCGGCTGTTGTTTTGCGCCAATTTCTCAGAGGCGTGTAAACCGAGCGGCCGCGCGAGATGGTGCAATACAAGTGGATCTCGGCCCACAGTCCGGTCTCATACGACGCGATCCTCGCCCGTTTCGCCGACGAACGCAGCGCCAGTATCTCCGCTGGCAGGCTTCGTTGTGGCGAGACTGTGCGCATCCCGTCGGGCTTTCCACAAACCCAAGTCACCGACGTCTCCATCAGGGGCGACATCTTCAGGCTGGGCACCGCGTCGCATTCGGCCTTGGTCTTTGGCTGAACGTTCCCAAATGAACGGGGCCAAGGCCTGTGCCCGCGCCGAGTTTCGTGAACGCACCCAACGGCTGGACGCACGCGGGAGGCCGGTCTTCGTGGGCATCACGCTCCGACGCCGACCGTTCGGCGCGCCTAACCTTCTGCGTCTTCTGTTCTGGCCTGGCCGCGTCGGTCGAGTCCGCTCAGTTCTCCCGACGCTTTCTCGGCCCGATCAAAGCACCGGAAAATCCAAGTTCACAGGGCACTCAGGACTTCACATGAAGCTCTATGTCGGCAATCTGTCGTTCAACACCTCCGAATCTCGCCTCCACGAACTCTTCTCCGAGCACGGCGACGTCACCTCCGCGTCCCTGGTCATGGACCGTGAAACCGGCCGCCCCCGCGGCTTCG
>JBMOHX010000766.1:0-1508 GCA_049317625.1 Phycisphaerales bacterium | reverse complement strand
TGTGGTCCCCAAGGCGACCTCGGTGCCGCCCTCCTCTGCACCCCGGACGGAAGGACCATGATCAGCACGACCCGGTTCTCGCTCGACCGTCCTGTCGATTCGTACCGCGTCGGACTCTCGGTGCTCGCCATGCCTTCGGTCCTCTGCACCGGGGACTTCACCGGCGACCGGCTTGTGAACACCGACGACCTCATCTTTCTCCTGGGTGGGTTCGGCCACGGCGTGGAGCCCCGCACCGGCGGCGACATGACCGGCGACGGCGTCGTCAACACCGTAGACCTTGCCAGTTTCCTAGGTGCCTTCGGCTCGGCGTGCTGAAGCACAACCTCGGCTGTTCAATGTCCCGCCTGTGGGCCGCGGCGTCTCTCCGAGCGCCTCGGCCTTTTCTATTGCCTCTTCGAATAGCGGCGATGGACCACACAAAATTGGAGAAACGCCGACACCCAACACGGAAGAGGGCCGGTTGAATTGCCTGTATCGTTGACCGGGTTCGTCTTGGCTCTCACTCGTCCGTTCACCGCTTCGCACGCGCCCCTATGGACCTCACCCCCATCACCCTCGAACTCCCCGCGCCCCAAGGTGTCGCAAGGCTCGTCCCGATGCGCGAGGACCACGCCCCCGCCCTCCTCGCGGCGTCCGACGACGGCCTCTGGGCCTATATGACCTCGCCCCCGCCGAAGAACGAAGCGGAGATGCTGAAGTGGATGCGCGTCGCCCTCGACGGCCACGCCAAGGGCACCGACCTGCCGTGGGTGATCCAGCACATCCCCACGGGCCGCATCATCGGCACCACGCGCTACCTCGACATTCTGCACCAGCACCGCGCCGTCGAGATCGGCTTCACCTGGATCACCGCCGATTTCCGCAGGTCCGCCGTAAACACGCAGTGCAAGTTCCTGCTGATGCGCCACGCGTTCGAGACGCTCGGCTGCGTCCGCGTGCAACTCAAGACCGACGGCCGGAACGTCCGCTCCCAGAACGCCATCGCGCGGATCGGGGCCGTGCGCGAAGGCACCCATCGCCGTCACCGCGTGCTGTGGGACGGCTTCATCCGCGACACCGTTTACTTCAGTGTGACCGATCTCGAATGGCCGACGGTGAAGCAGAACCTCATTCGCATGATGGATACCGCCGTGCAGAAGACCTGAACGCGTTCCGAGCTTCC
Source organism: Phycisphaerales bacterium (assembly GCA_049317625.1). Taxonomy (GTDB): domain Bacteria; phylum Planctomycetota; class Phycisphaerae; order Phycisphaerales; family UBA1924; genus JBEIUO01. The sequence goes on along the minus strand of JBMOHX010000766.1, from coordinate 343 downwards.
CGAACCCCGCCCGAGATGCCCAACCAAGCCCTCATCCTCCTCCTCGCCGTCCTGATCACCTCCCAGCCAGCGCCGTCGCCGTCTGCGCCCACCGCGTCAACATCGAGCGTGCCGCAGACACAGGCCCAGGCACCCCCCACCACCCCCCGGAACCCTCGCTCACGTGCGCCACGTCCGGGCTCACCGCGCCGCATCGGCATCCGTCTCGACCAAGGCCCCGCCGGCGAGTGGCGCATTTCCGCCGTCGTCCCCTTCTCCCCCGCACACCGCGCCGGCCTCCAGGCCAACAACCTCATCCTCAAAGTCCGCGAACGGGTCACCCGTCACTTTAGCCAAACGGGGA
>JBMOHX010000765.1:0-1508 GCA_049317625.1 Phycisphaerales bacterium | reverse complement strand
CGATGTCCTCGTCCTGCACCGTGATGATCGCCTGTTTGACATCGTCCTGTCCCGTGGGCAACTCCACCAGAAAGCCGGGTCCGTAGAGGAACTCCGTGCCGGACCCGCGAGAGGCCGCGCCGTCACCTCCCGTGTTGAAGTCGGCGAACTTGGACACAACCGCGGCCATACAGCCCAGCCCCGCGCCCTCGCCGGTTGCGGAACTCATCAGCACAATCTGCCGTCTTCTACGGGCCATGCTGAACCTTAGGGCGCCGACGGCCCCGGGGTCTCTTCTTCGGCCTCGGCCTCCGCGTCGAGCAGCTCCGCGGCGGTTTCGAGCAACTTCCGGAGGGGAACGGGCTTCAGCAGATACCGGTCGACGCCGTACCCCTCCGCGAACGCCTGGTGCCGCTTGCCCTCGTTCGCGGTCACCATGATGACCAGCGGGCTGTCGTCGAAGCCCTTTATCTTTTCGAGCACCAGGAAGCCCGAACGCTTCGGCAGCATCATGTCCAGGATCACAAGGTCCGGCGGATCCTCGCGACAGATCCGAACAGCCTCGTTCCCGTCCGTGCAGGTCTGCGTCAGAGCCCCCTCCGATTGAAACGCGGCCTCGAAGGAATCGAGCACGTCCCGGTCGTCGTCGACGATCAGCACCTTGACGTCGCTCAACATCCCCTCGTCTTCGCCGCTGTCGGCCGCGGAGTTGGGATCGGGCGAGTTGCTCACCATTGGTGTCCTTTCCGAGAACCGACGCAAGACTGTACGGGCGAGCCGCGGTCCCGGCTGCACCTGTGTACGTTCCCGCCCCGCCCCCGGTTCGCCGGCTAGAGCTCAACGCCCTCGGCAACCGCTCTGGTGTCGCGATCGCTGCGCTCCACCACCGCCGCGACGGATTCATCGGTCATCCACGGCAGGGCTCGCAGTTTCTCCAGCAGCGAAGGGGGAAAGGGCTTCCCGTGGCGCTCGTGCCCCGCGCGGCTTCGCCACATCCGGTGCATCCAGAGGTACTGCTCCGGGGCCCCCCGGATCATCTTCTCCATCGCCCGCCGATACCGGGCGGTCAGGTAGAACAGGGGGTCGGGCTGCTGCTCCCAGTCCTCAGGTCCGAACACGTCGGTGAGCTCGATGGCGTACCGCATCGAAGGCGGACCGAACGAGGCGAACCCGGTTCGCAGAGCACCCGGTGCGGGGCTTTCTTCCGGCCGCAGTCTTCGGGCCGTCCCGCACACGATGACCGCGCCCGTCTGCATCGCGAGCAGGCCGATCGACTTGTAGGTCGAGGTGAGCCGGCCGAAAAACGGCACGAAAAGGCCCCGGTCCCCCCCCGATTGATCGGCCACCAACCCCACCGGGAACCGGGCCTGCAGCACCGGAGGAAGCGCCCGCATCGCCCCGAACTTCGAGACCAGCGTCAGCCCGCGCCGAGCCCGCATCTCCCGAACCCACGCGTCCAGCGGCTTCAAGTCAAGTGGGCGATAGACCGCGGCGAGCGGGAACCCCAGCATCGCGATCGCGTAGCCGAT
>JBMOHX010000764.1:0-1513 GCA_049317625.1 Phycisphaerales bacterium | reverse complement strand
GCTCGCGAACATGGACGTGGCGGGGAGCTTCGTGAACGCGTTTGTTCGGCGGGGCGAGCGCGAGGGGGACGAGGGGAGCATGTTCCCCGAGGCCCGCGACCTGTTGATCCACCGCACGCGGAACACGCCCAAGTGCGCGACGGCGGTGCTGATGGACATGTCGGGGTCGATGCGGCACGGCGGGCAATACGTGAACGTGAAGCGGATGGGGCTGGCGCTCGATGCGCTGATCAGGCAGGAGTTCCCGGGGGACCATCTGTCGTTCATCGAGATGTACACGTTTGCGAAGCTGCGGCCGCCAGCGGAGATCGTCGGGCTGATGCCCAAGCCGGTGACGATCCACAAGCCGGTGGTGAGGCTGCGGGCGGATATGAGCGACACGAGCGTGAGCGAGATGCGGGTGCCGCACCACTTCACGAACATTCAAGGTGCGTTGTCGCTTGCGCGGCGGGTGCTGAGCGGGCAGGACACGCCGAACCGGCAGATCGCGCTGATCACCGATGGGCTGCCGACGGCGCACTTCGAGGGGCCGATGCTGTACATGCTGTATCCGCCGGACCCACGAACGGAGGAGGCGACGCTGCGAGAAGCCGCGATGTGCGGGCGAGAGGGGATCACGATCAACATCTTCCTGCTGCCGAGTTGGAACCAGAGCAGCGAGGATGTGGCGTTTGCACACCGGTTGGCGCAGACCTCGCGGGGTCGGGTGTTCTTTACGGGCGGCAAGGACTTGGATCGCTACGTGCTTTGGGACTATGTCGCGATGCACCGGCGGGTGATCGGGTGAGTCGGGCGACATCCTGCTCGAAGAAGTGAATGGCCGGTGCGTCCAAAGCTCGCGGCGGACGAAGCCGATATGGTCGAGTGGACTACCTCTGCGGGAAGGGTTGTGTGCATGGCGAGTGGCAAACCGGCGACCGCGACGTTGGACAGTGAACAGAGGCGGAGTTCCGCTGCGCCCGCTTGGATGCGGTGGTGGCTGGTGGCTGCCGCGGCGTACAACATCATCTGGGGCGGTGTGATGGTTCTCGCGCCGCAATGGTCGCTGCGGGCGCTGGGGGTTGAGCTCGCGGATGCGCGGGTGTGGCCGCAGTTGTGGGCGTGCATCGGGATGATCGTCGGCGTCTACGGCGTTGGGTACGCGATCGCGTCGCGGGATCCGGCGCGGCACTGGCCGATCGTGCTGGTGGGGCTGCTGGGCAAGGTGCTGGGGCCGATCGGGTTTGTGTCGTCTGCGGTGAAGGGCGAGTTGCCGTGGTCGATGGGGGCAACGATTCTGACGAATGACCTGGTGTGGTGGGTTCCGTTCGCGTTGATGCTGTGGCACGCGGCGAAGGCGGCGCAGCCGGGTCTGCCCGCGGACGCGGTGTCGCTGGCGGATGCGTTGACGAGTCTTCGCGATGAGAAGGGCCAAACGCTGAAGGGAATCACGGATGCCCGGCCGACTCTCGTCGTGCTGCTGCGGCACTCGGGGTGCACGTTCTGTCGGCAGACGCTGGCGGATCTGGCGAAG
>JBMOHX010000763.1:0-1515 GCA_049317625.1 Phycisphaerales bacterium | reverse complement strand
CTTCCGATCTCCGCCTGGTCGACCTGCGCCGTTGCGGCTCCGGCAAGGAGCGTGAGAACACAGAGCCGAGAGAATTGCCGCAGGGACTGACGCGTGTTACTCATGTGAAGCCACCCATCTGGGGAACAAACCGGAACAAGGAGAAAGCCGCGTCAGACGCGAACGGAGCACCCACCACGGCATCGGCTCAAATGATGAGCACCGTTGGGGTATTGAGCGGGAAAAACATGCCCCCGCTTTCGCGGCTTGTGGGCATGTCGAGAGTGCGAGGCTCTACAACTCAGCAGCCGCCCGCCTGCCAGGCCACGAAGAACGTCTCGATGTCGCCTCCGTCAACGCCACCATCCTGATTCACATCCGCGGCGACGGTGCCAGCCTGCCAATCAATGAAGAACGACTGAATGTCGCTGCCATCGACGCCGCCGTCCTGGTTGTAGTCGGCCGGGCACGGCGGTGCGTCGACACACACGAGTGCCGAGAACTGCACATCATCCACCGCGGCCTCGACCAGAGAGCCGTTGACGAGGTCTTCGGCCGTGAATCGGATCTTCACCTGACCGGTGGGGACCTTCCCCTTGCTGCTCAGGCTCCAGGAAGCCTGCACCCAGCCGCCATTGGTGTTGGGCCCGTTGGCGGGTCCCACGGTTTCCGCATTGGTCCAGGTCGCTCCGTTATCGTTGCTGACATCGACACGGAACGTGTCTTCGTACGGAGCGGCACCTGCGCCGTTGCTGTACCAGCGCCAGTATGAAACCAGCACATCACTCGCGCTGGCGAAGTTGTACGCAGGGCTGGTGAGAATCGTGGACCCGCCGTCGATATCAGCTTCACCCAACGTGCCGCCGACAGACCCCTGTCCGGTCACGAAGCAGGTAGTCCCGCTTTCGGAATGATCGTCCTCAGGCTGTGCGGCGGTGCCATTGGGGTCTACGCGCACCCACGCGCCCGTGGGAGCGGTGTTGGGACCAACCACCCATCCGCGATCGCTCTCGAAGTCATCGCCGCTGATCGTCGATCCCGTTGAGACCAGCGCGACAATCGGGGCCGGAGTCGTTCCGTTGGTAGACGGGTACACCACGATGCCCGACGGCACGCCCGTCGATGTTGCGGTCGACACGCTGAAGTAGTACTGGATCTGGCCTGCGGCACAGGGAGGCGCCACGATTTCACCCGTGTAGTTGTTCGGCGTGGCGGAACTCAGGAGCGCTGAAGTGAACGTTCCCGACGCAGCGTTGCGCCAATGGATCCGCGCGGTTCCGGCCACCGGCACCTTGCAAAGGCCGCCGACCGAAAGCGTGAAGGGCTGCGTGGCTCCCGGCGTCATGATCGCCGGCGTGCCGGGGCTGTAGCTGAACGAAACATTGGAGGAGAAGCCATCCACTTCGATGCCGTGCTGCAGGAATGCCGAGGAGATCTCGCACAGATCCGGCGTTCCGTTGTTCACGTTGCCATCATCGTCGTTGATCGTGAGGAACTCCGACATGGTCCGCGGCAGCGCCGAATCGCCGCTCGATC
>JBMOHX010000762.1:0-1522 GCA_049317625.1 Phycisphaerales bacterium | reverse complement strand
CGATTTCACGAAGGTCAAGGGTGCGAAGGCGCAGGCGAAGCAGGTGCGGGAGATGGTTCGGAGTATGGGGAAGAAGCGCGGTGGGGGGGAGTAAGCGGCGGCCGTTCACTTCACGGAGGCGGGTATCGCGGCATGGCATCAGGTGAAAGTCACAATGTGAGCGAGGTGCTTCGATGGACGACAAGACTCCGTGCCGAAGGCCGCTCACTGTTTTCGCAAGAGCTCAGGCCGCGGGTCCCAATGACGCGCGTGCTGGGCGTTCATGCCTCGGGCCAGGACCGGTTCGTCCTTGACCCGGTGTTGCTGGAGACCGTGGTGAGTGAAGTTGTGCAAAAGCGGCGTGTGCTGGTCGAGGGTCCTCATCGGTCGCACTCCTCCACGAGCGACGTTCGCTGCCTTTGTTGGTACCCCGAGTGGACAGACTTTGTCGCGCTGGGAGTCGAGACCGGTGTCGTTGACGACTGCGATGCTCCTGCCTGGGACCTTTGGACAGGCGTCGAACGCCGCGAGACCGGGCTCTGTTTGGTTGCGGCGGTGCCTCCATGGCTCGAGCCTATGGCGCAACAGGCGATTTCGCTCTCGCCCACGGCCTGTCTGGAGTGGCAGCGATAGGCGGTTGTGCTCGCGCCCTCGGTTTGAACAACTCGCTCGAAGACCCGGCGAGGCCTATGGCACAAGTGCCCCGTGTGCGCAACGCGCTGCAACATCGTGGGCTGCACGTTGTGTCAGGCGTTGCCGTTCGTACTCGGGTGCGATCGCAGCGCACCTTCGAGTGCCGTGATCAGAACGGGCAGGTCGCTCCGCACGGTCGTGACCAGTGCGTTCATGTCGATGCCCCAGTATACATGCACGACGATGTTGCGCATCCCGACGATCTGGCGCCACGGCACCGAGCCGACGCGGGCACGCCCATCCGCAGTCAGCCGCGAAGCAGCTTCACCGAGCTCAGTGAAGCAGTTGACAAGCGCGCGAGCCCGGAGCATGTCTGCTTCCAGTACTGATGTGCTGTCCGCTCCAACGATGGTGGTCGCATCCTTCGCGCACTTGAGCATGTGGGCGATGCGCTTCAGATCATCTGGTGCAAGCGGGTCCGGTTCCGGCGGTGTTGAATCACGCGGCATCGAGTGCCCTCGCGGTTGCGAGGAGGCGTGGGCGCTCGTGGACGGGAACGCCTCCCAGCAACGTCAGGTGTACCTCGCGACCCAGCAGCTCAGTAAGGTCCATCTGCAGCCCGCCCAGCGCGAGGAGTCCGACAGGGTTCCGCGGGTCGGTCTCGATCAGGATATCGATGTCGCTGTCAGCACCGAATCGACCGGTCAGGATCGATCCGAACAGGAAAGCCCGAACGACCCCGGCTTGGCGGCACAGGGCGGTGATCCGACTCGGATCGAAGGAGATGCCATGGAGCGCGACCATGCTCAACTCTAGCGCCGCGTCTTCGCTCGACCCACCTCCCGCCTACTTCAGTTCCTTGATGTACATGTTCGCAAACTGCAGCGACCCCCCGTGCATCTGCAGCGCC
>JBMOHX010000761.1:0-1527 GCA_049317625.1 Phycisphaerales bacterium | reverse complement strand
GCGGCTCGTGGCTCGACTACCCCTGGTACCTCCGTTCGGCCAACCGCTACAACTATCCGCCGGCCGACCGCGACTACTTCGCAGGCGTCCGTCTGAGCCTGGACTCCGAGTAACCCCTTTCGCTTTGATTCTCTCTCCTTCGCCGTTCTGCCGCTTTCCCACATCTCCTGCCTGCGGGGTCCAGGGGCGGTGCCCTGGCGCGGTGCGAGTGCTTCGGATGCCGCGCTGTCGGCCGTGTGTCCTGAGCGAAGCTTCGCGTTCCCGGCGGTTCGTTCGAGTCTTCAACCCCCCGGCTCCCGCCGCTCCCGCTCGCCATCCCACTACCCTTCGAGATGAAAGGCCCCGACACGCGCGCAGCCATGACCACGCTCCGGTTCTTCAAGTACCACGGCCTCGGCAACGACTTTGTTCTCCTCGACGAGGCGCTGCACGGTGTTCAGACGTACCCCGACACGATCGCCCAGCTCGCGCGTGCGCTGTGCAACCGTTCAACAGGCATCGGCGCGGACGGGCTCCTCGTCCTGTGCTTCGAGGACGGTGTGCCGCGGATGCGCATCACCAATGCCGACGGCAGCCCCGCGCAGATGTGCGGCAATGGCGTCCGCTGCATCGCGCGGCACTTGCTCGAACGACACGGCGCAAGCGCGGGCCTGCTCACCATCGTCACCGACCGCGGCCCCCTCGCTGTCGAGGTTCATCACGACCGCGGTGCCTTCGCCGCGGCGACCGTTGACATGGGCCCTCCCATCTTCGAGGCGCAGCGGGTTCCCGTCGCGTTGCCCGAAGGTGACCGCGACCCGCTCGCGATGGAGGTCCCGTCCGAAGTTGCGCGGCTATGCCTCCGCGGCGTGTCTCGCGTGATGAGCGTGCTCTCCATGGGGAACCCGCACGCCGTGATCGAGTGCGACGACCCCGAGTCCATCTCCCTCGGCACCCTCGGGCCGGCGATGGAGCACGCGGCGATGTTCCCCGAAGGCGTGAATGCGCACTTCGTCCATGTCGTCGACAGCGCCCGAGTGCGCATGGTGACGTGGGAGCGCGGCGCAGGCGCGACGCGTGCCTGCGGTACGGGCGCGTGTGCCGTGATGGTCGCGCTCGCTTCGCGAGGGCGCATCGGCCGCCGCGCGACGATCCGCGTGCCGGGTGGAGAGCTTTTGATCGCGTGGAGGGGATCGGACGATCACCTGATGATGACCGGACCCGCGGCGTTCGTGTTCGAGGGCCGTACGGGGCCGGTTGTTCTTGAACCCTAACCGGCTGCTCACGCTCAGAACGCCTTGTTTTGTTGGCGTTTTGCGATGGAACCGGTTTCCGACTCACGCGTCAAACACACTGTCGCATATCGGTTCCCACAACTGGTGCTGAGCAAAGCCCGGGGAACCAAACAAGGAGTCAGTCATGTGCTCGCTCGGTTCGGCCGTTCGTTCGGCCCTGGGTCTTCTCACGCTCGCAACCTGCACCGCAACGGCCCAGGTTCAGGCGCAGCCCCAGACCGGCACCGTCAGCAACTGGTCGCAGGAGTCTTCG
>JBMOHX010000760.1:0-1528 GCA_049317625.1 Phycisphaerales bacterium | reverse complement strand
AGACACCTTCCACGGGTTGCGCCCGCGAAGCGCGGGCTTCACCCGTGGCTACAGCCCGGCGCCCCTCCGGGGCGAAGACCAGCGCGAACCCAATGGGTCTTCCCCGCCCAGCGCAGCGCGACGCCGCCACCCTCGCCGTCGTCACGTCCGACCGACCCCTGCTCTGCGCGCACCGCTCACTCTTCGCCCCGAAGGGGCGCGGGCCTGTAGCCACGGGTGAAGCGCAGCGCAACCCGTGGAAGACGCGAATCAGCGCAGCCCGCCCCGGCAGGGGCGGAGGAGTCCCGCGGAACCCACACAGAGGCTCAGACCCGCCGACACCCGCGCAACCCGCCTGCGCTTCCAATCCACTCGTCGACATGGTGCGCTGATGCAAAGATGGCGTGCCGCCGTCCCCCGGCACCCCCACCGGCTGGGCAGATTGCGGCGATGCGGTTGGACCGTCGGGCGTTCGATAGTTCAGGGGCGGTCCCCATATACTTGGATCCGATGAATGAAATCCTCGTAACCCTTGCGGATGCCGCCGGTACGGCTCCGTGGTACGCCCTCCGGCTCACGGACGCAGTAATGATCCTCGCGGTCCTGGCTGCTCCGTGGATTGCGGTTCATGTGCAAAGACGCCTCGATGCCGCGGCCGAGCGCCGCTCGCGCCGGAACGCCGTTTTTCGAACTCTCATGGCAACGCGTGCAGCTCGCGTATCTCCGGATCACGTGGCCGCTCTGAACATGATCGACCTCGAGTTTTACGGCACTAATCGATCGGGCCAGCGGTCGCAGAACACGGAGGACAGAGCAGTCACTGATGCCTGGCGCGTGTACCTCGATAGCCTCGACTACGGCTCGGGAGATGACGCCGCCCTCGCGGCGCGGATGGAAAAGAGCGAGGACAAATTCGTTGACTTGCTCTTTGCTATGTCGCGAGCTCTCGGCTACGACTTCGATCGCGTCATGCTTCACAAGGGTGTGTACACGCCGAAGGCCCATGGACTGGCGTGGCAGCAGGATATCGACATCCGATCGGGGTTGGCTCGGTTGCTCCGTGGCGAAGGAGCGCTGGGAGTGACCGCAATCCTGCCTGATGATGTATTGAAGGAGCAACAGCGCATCCAAAAGCTCTTGGGTGAATGCCTGAGCGGGAAACGAGCGCTGTCGGTGAAAGTAGCCGACGCGCACGGCGAGGCAGCCCCAACCGAAAAGTAGGCGACGAAGGATCAGCCAATGGACGAACTGAAGCGCTATCGAGTGACCGGGGTTTCGAAGACCGCGGGCACTGACGTGCAAGTCGAGTTCGATGCGCTCAATGAGGCGAACGCGCGAGTCAAGGCAGAACTTCGTGAGGTCGTGGTCACGTCGGTTGAACAAATCAGGGTACCACCGACGCCGAGCCCGATACCCGCAAGTCTGTTGCTCGAGCCGACGGCACCAGCTCTACAGAGTGCAATTCAAGATAACGCTCCAGCGCTTCGGGCAGTCACTGTGACGCCCGCGCCGCCCCCGAGCCAAGCATCCCTGGGCGAGTCTTCGCAGC
>JBMOHX010000759.1:0-1530 GCA_049317625.1 Phycisphaerales bacterium | reverse complement strand
TGTCGATACCGAACTTATTCTCTTTCTTGCCGGTCGTCGTGTACTTGTGGGTCTTGGCGTCCACGTCAGGGTTCACGCGCAGCGAGGCGCGGGCCCGCACTCCGAGCTCTGACGCGATGCGGGCGATGCGGAGGCACTCCTGCTCGGACTCGACGTTGAAACGCCCGACCTGGCCGCGGGAAGCGGGGTCGAGGCCGGGGATAGTGCCCATGAGCGGGCTGTGGCGGCCGTCTAGGGCGGCACGGATTTCGTCCTCGGTTTTGCCCACCCCCGCGAAGGTCACGCGGTCCATAGGTGCGCCGCTCAGCCAGGCGCGTTCGAGTTCGCCGCCCGAGACCACGTCCATTCCCGCGCCGAGCCCGGCGAGCAACCGGCAGATGTGCAGGTTCCCGCACGCCTTGAGGGCGTAGCAGAGCAGAGGACGCAGCGGCCCGAAGGCCGAGGCGAGGCGAGAGAACCGATCACGGATCTCCGAGGCCGAGTAGGCGTACGTGGGGGTGCCGGCGAGGTCGGCGATCTCTTCGGCGGTGAGGCCGTCGACAAAGAGGTGGCCAGATCCGTATTCGATGTGAGGTGAGGGGAACGGCATGAGATCTCCCGGGCGGTCCGTGCCCAGAGTACGCTTCCATCAGGGAGAAGCCATGCCCGTCGAGCCAGAACTCACGATCAAACGTTTGGAAGTTTACCTGCGGGAGGCGATCGCGCCGCGAGTCTACCGGGGCGCACAGCCCGTGGAGGTTCTCGCGTGGCAGCTGCGCGATCCCAAGGCCCCGATCCCCGGTCCCGCGTCTGCCTGGGCCGGCCCGTTCGAGCCCGTGCCGGTGCCGTGGCTGTGGGGCCCCAAGTGGTCGACGGCTTTTTTGAAAGTCGAAGGTTCGATCCCAACCGGCGACCTCACTCCGGTGCTGCGATTCTCCAGCGGCACCGAGGCGATGGTCTGGAGCAGGAGCGGTGAGCAGTGGATCGCGCGCCAAGGCCTGGACGTCAACCGCGACGAGGTGTGGTTCTCGAGCGAGGAACGCGACAGCGGTTCGTTCGCCTTCCTCATCGAGGCCGCGTGCAACCACCCCTTCGGCGTCACCGGGTTCGAGTGGGACGACGCCGAGGTGCACCGGCGCTGGAAGAGCGAGACCCCGGGCGTGCTCGAGCGCTGCGAGATCGCGCTGCGCGACGAGACGGTCTTCTCGCTCCGTCACAGGTACGCCTTCGCGCTCGACCTCCTGAAGCAGTTGGGCCCCGCCGCCCCGCGCGGGAGCGAGTTGCTCGGGGTGCTCCTCAGCGTTGCCGCGGGGATGCCCGACGACGAAGCACTCGCACGCATCGAAGCGACCCTCGCCACGCGTGCAGACGCCGCGGCGACCGCGTGCCACGCGGTGGGGCACGCGCATATCGATACGGCGTGGCTCTGGCCGATCCGCGAGACCCGCCGCAAGTGTCTGCGCACGTTCACGAATCAACTGAATCTGATGGAGCGGTTCCCCGACTACGTCTTCATGTGCAGCCAGGCCCAGCAGTATGCGTGGATCGAGG
>JBMOHX010000758.1:0-1536 GCA_049317625.1 Phycisphaerales bacterium | reverse complement strand
ACGCCGACCTGGACGCCGATGACAGGCACGCTCCCGCCGGGCCGGCAGGGTGCGGCGATGGCCTACGACCCGGTGCGGGATGAGGCAATCCTCTTCGGCGGACTCGACGGCCGCGATCGGAAGCTGAGAGACACTTGGCGGTTGAAGTTCGTCAACGGCACGCCGCAGTGGACGCCGATTCAGAGCAACGCCATGTGGGGGCTGATTGGATGGAAGTCTGTGTCCATGGCGTGGAACGCCTCCCGCCAGCGTATCGTGCTCTTCAGCGCCCGGCAGGATGGATTTGAACCCGGGTCCATCTTCGTACAGCACACCATGTGGGAATGGGATGGGCAGGACTGGGTCTCGATCGTAGAAGGCCAACCACCCTCGCTGCGCGAGTACCAAAACATGGCCGCAACATCTGCGAGCGGCGACATCCACTTGTTTGGCGGACGAACTCCCTCAACGCTCGCGGTGCTGAACGACACCTACCGCCTGCGCGGCCCGGTCGGACCGATCCAGCCGTACTCGGGTATCTCCGGAGGAGGGCCGATCGCCTGCGGCGCCACGGCGACGTTGACCATGCCCGACGTGCCGGGCCTGAATCTCGTCTACCGCTGGTACAAAGACGGAGTGCTCCTCCCCAACGGGCCTACAGGCACCGGATCCGTCATTTCCGGGGCCGGAACGCCCGCGTTGCGGATCGCGTACGTCACTCCAGGTGACACGGCGGCGTACTCCTGCAACGTCGACAACGCGTGCAGTCCCACTGGCATCACGGTCGGCTTGGGCGGTGCTGTCGAGGTGAGCGCCTGCTGCCCCGCCGACTTCAACGGAGACGGCGGCGTCGACGGCGACGACGTCATCGGGTTCTTCCAGCTGTGGGACTCGGGCGATCCGGGCGCTGACTTCAACCGCGATGGCGGGGTCGACGGCGACGACGTGATCGGGTTCTTCGAACGCTGGGACGCCGGCTGCTGAGTTCGCGTGCCCGCCCAAGCCCCGGCTCGTTGGCTGATGGTGCACATCGCAGACACGGTCTCATACCCCTCGCGCTCCGTGCGCGCAAAGGTGGGGGTGCGGGAGTTCTTTCTTGGAAAAGCGCACAGCGTGAACGGCACCGATCCCGCTGCAAGCAACGCGGGCGGCTCGGCCGAGGTTCAACGGTGGACGCCGGGCCGCGATTCGGCGGAACCTCATCGCCGGACTCAAGCCGCGGACAGCCCGATCGCGGCGGCAACGACCTTTGCCGCCTACTCGGCGTACCTCGACGCGAAGAAGCGAGAGGCGAGGGCTGCCACCGACGCGAAACCAGCGGAACAGAAGTAGCGCGAACCGCGCGGAAGCACCTATGCGATCGGGTTGCGATGTAGACTGGCGGCATGCGCCCCCACCGGCGCGATGTCAGGAGCGATCGCATGGCGGCCAAGAAGGTCCATTCCGACTCCGAGAGTCACTCGGGGCCACAGTTTGTTCGGTTCTTTCCGGATGTTCTCGAAGCGGTGCGCGAACTGGGAGGGTCGGTGACCGCGAAGGAGGTGCGATCGCTCGTCC
>JBMOHX010000757.1:0-1536 GCA_049317625.1 Phycisphaerales bacterium | reverse complement strand
CGAGCGACTGACGCACGTACGCCGCCGCGCTCTGCTCGCCGCGGCGTACACGTTCTGCGACCTGAGTTGCATGTGGGAACATCTTCACGCGCCGCCCCCGTCCCCGATGACCTTCGGAACTTTCACGAACGGCGGGTCTGTCGCGGGCGCGAGGGCCATCAGCACCTCCCGCGCGAGCATCGGCCCCGGCTCATCGTCATCGAGCCGGTTCACCGCGCCCGAGACGTGCGCCATCGGCTCCACGCCCGACAGATCCAGCGCGCTCAGCGCCCGCATGTGATCGAGCACGTCCGCGAGCTGCGCGCGGTACCGCTCGACTTCTTCCGCGCTCACCGACAGGCGCGAGAGCTTCGCGATGTGACGGACCTGACTTTCCGACAAGGGCTCTGCCATACCATCAGGATATATGCGATACAGAACACTCGGCTCTACCGGCATCAAAGTCTCCGAGATCGGCTTCGGCTGCTGGACCATGGGCGGCCCCAACTGGAGCACCTCAAACGGCCAGTCGATCGGCTGGGCCGACGTGAACCAGTCCGAGATCGACGAGGGCATCCGCGTGGGCGTCGAGGCCGGCGTGAATCACTGGGACAACGCCGACATCTACGGCAACGGCCGCGCCGAGCGCTCCCTCGCCTCCGCGTTCAAGACCCTGGGCGTCAAGCGCGACACGCAGGTCATCGCGACCAAGGTCGGTCACTTCAAGGGCACCGCCCCCTGCGCCTACGAGCCCAGCCACATCCGCAACCAGTGCGAGCAGTCCCTCAAGAACCTCGGCACCGACTACATCGACATCTACTACTTCCACCACGGCACGTACATCGGCCCTGACTACAACGGCCAGCCGCACGACTACCTCCCCGAAGCCGCGGCGACCATGCACGCGCTCGTGAAAGAGGGCAAGGTCCGCGCCATCGGCCAGTCCGCCTACAGCGACGAGGACTTCGCCCGCGCGATCCCCGTGCTCAAGCCGCACGTCCTTCAGAACAAGGCCAACCTCCGCTACGACGACTTCATCCGCCCCGGCTGCGCCCTGCAGAAGCTCATGGCCGAGCACGGCTGCACCTTCGTCGCCTTCGGCCCGCTGGACCAGGGCATCCTCCTCGACAAGTTCGACCCCGAACACCCCCCCGCCTTCGAGCCCGGCGACTACCGCGCCAACCGCAAGGACTTCACCACCGCGACGCTCCGCGCGGTGCGTGAGAAACTCCAGAAGTGCAAGTCCCGCTTCGGCATCGCCGGACGCGAAGCAACCGAATCACTCGCCTCCGCCTCGCAGCGCTGGGTCCTCGCCCACGACCATGTCTGCAGCGTCATCCCCGGCTTCCGCAACGCCAAGCAGGCCAGGTGCAACGTCGCCGCGGCAAAGGACGAACCGATGAGCGAAGCCGACGTCGCGTGGCTGCGGCAGTTGTTCCGCGGCAGCGGCATCTAGGCGGGTGGGTCGGCATGAGCGGTCCCTGCTCGTATAAGAATGAACGAAAGCACCGGGCTCCACCGTTGGAGTTCCCTTGGAAGGGCCGTGCGCACGCTCAA
>JBMOHX010000756.1:0-1542 GCA_049317625.1 Phycisphaerales bacterium | reverse complement strand
GGGATTCTCTACCCTGCACCAAGCTCCGTAAGCAGGATCATGCGATCGCCCTGCACGCACTGCCTACCGAACCGGCAGCTCGCACACGCCGTGGTACCGCACCGCGACAATGGTCTGATCGTCGTCGCGGGTGAAGTTCCCGCGGTGGCTGAAGAGACCTTTGTGCAGGTGGTCCAGCGCGCAGTCCGGAGCGCCTGTGCAGTCGACCAGGCTCCGCCGGAGGCGCTCGACGCCGTACATCTCGCGCGCGGTGTTGAAGGCCTCGGTAATCCCGTCGGTGTACAGCAGAAGGGTGTCCAGCGGCCCCAGCGTGTAGTGCTCGCGGGGAGCGCCCAGATCATCCAAAATCCCCAGCGGGAGCGTCGCGTCGCCGTTGACGACCTCGACCGACGAGCCCGGTCCCTCGCGCTTCACAATGGGCGGCGGGTGACCCGCGTTGGAGTACGTCAGGTCGCCCGTGCGGGTGTCGATCACGCCGAGAAACGCCGTCACGAACTGCCCATCGAGCCCCGCGGCGACCAGCCTCCGGTTCGCGAAGTTCAACGCCTCATCGGGCGCGAAGTCACCGTCCGGTTCGTAGCAGTGCACGATGGCGTGCAGCATCGCCATCACCGTTGCCGCGGCGGCCCCGTGCCCGCTCACGTCCGCGATCATGATCCCGAGTTTGAACTCCCCGAGATGGAAGAAGTCGTAGTAGTCGCCCCCGGCCTGGTCGGACGACAGATAGCTGGTGGCGATCTCCAGACCCGGGATGCGCGGGATGCGGTTGGGGAGCAGGGCCTGCTGGAGCCGAGCGATCTGGTCGAACTGGTCGCGCATCTGTGCATTGAGGCGAGAGACCTCGTTGACCGTGTCGATCTGCCGGTTGGCGACGCCCAGCATGTTCGAGACCAACACCCCCTGGATCACGTCGCGCGAGCTGTACCCCTCTCGCCGCGACGAGAACCCCAGCACCCACTCTTCGACTTCTTCGCCTCTGAAAACCGGGAGCGCCATGCACGAGCCCAAGCGCTTGCAGCCCTCCGAGAGATGCGGGTCGTCCTGAATCGCGAGGTTCATCACGAGCTTCGGGCGCGGGTCGGCGAGAAGCGTTCCGATGAAGCCCCCGCTCCGAACCGGGAGCGCGGCGATCTCCGCGCCAGTGCGGTCGCGCGACGGTCGGAACGAGTCGACGGACATCTCGTCCAGCGACATATCGAAGATGATGCGGAACCCGCCCGGAGTCTCGGGCGCAGGCCGAACAGCAACGAAGCGCTCAACCGGGCGGTGACGCCCGTACCCGACGGTGAACCGCGTCAACGCCTCGCGGGACATGTCAGCGCGGGTCAGCTCACGGAGCATCGCCAACAAAGGCGAGAGCATCTCTTCGGCGCTAAGGTCGAGCGTCTTCACCCAGAAGGATAGGTGTGGCTCGGGCCACTGGCCCAAGAGTGTCTTTGTGGCTCGCGCCACTGGCCCAAGAGTGTCTTTGTGGCTCGGGCCCCCGGCCCGAGAGTGTCTCGGGGCGTCCCGCCCCGATTTCCTCCCCCCGCTCACAACCTC
>JBMOHX010000755.1:0-1544 GCA_049317625.1 Phycisphaerales bacterium | reverse complement strand
GTGGCGAGCAGCACGTGGCAGACGTTCGCGCCGGGAGTGCAAGGTGGGAACGGGGTGGCGAAGGTCGTTCGGCTCTCGACGTCGCCGGACCTGTTCCTCTTCGGGAGCTTCCTGAAGCTAGGGGACGCGGCGCCGTCGACGCCGGCGGCGTTCATCGCGCGGGTGGCCTCCGGTGGTACCTCGCCGGTGATCACGGCGCAGCCGGTGAACCGCACCGTGTGCCCGGGGCCGGTGAGCTTCGTCGTGACCGCGACGGGGACCCCCGCGCCGACCTACAGGTGGCGACGCAACGGCGTGCCGATGAACATCGCGACCAATCCTTCCGCGGCGACTTCCACGCTCGCGTTCTCGAACGCGGGGGAATCGGACAACGGCAACTACGACTGTGTGGTGACCAACGCGTGCGGATCGGTGACGAGCCAAGTGGGTCGACTCACAGTGTGCCGGGCGGACTACGACTGCAGCGGCGGGGTGGACTCCGACGACGTAATCGAGTTCTTCGGCGACTGGGATGTGTCGAACTCGAGTGCGGATTTCAACGGCGATGGCGGTGTTGACGCCGACGACGTGATCGGGTTCTTCGCGAGGTGGGACGGCGGCTGCTGAGGCGTTAGAAGCCGACGGGGGTGAGCATCAAACGTTCGATCGCCGCGATATCGGGGGCGGGCGAACGGTCCTCCGTGAGCGGCCGAACGATCGCGCGGATCGCCGCGTGGAGCGTCTCGACGCGCCCGCCGGACTTCAGCGGGCGGTGAACGTCGAGTCCCGCGGCGGCGGTCAGGAGTTCGATGGCGACCACCGAGCGGGCGAGGTTGAGTGCGCGGCGGGCCTTCGCACCGGCGCGGGGGCCGAAGGAGTTGTAATCCTCCATGCCGGCGCTGGTGCCGACGTTCGAAACGCTCGCGGGGGTGCAGAGGGTGATCATCTCGTTGCAGCACGCCGCGGCGGTGTACTGCGCGATCATGAGTCCGGAGCTCAGGCCGGGTTGGCCCGCGGCGAGGTAGGGCTTCAGGTGGCTCTCGCTGTCGAGCGCGGCGGTCATCCAGAAGATGCGGCGTTCGCTGATGCCGGCGAGGTGGGTGAGGGCAATCGCCATGGCGTCGAGTGGAATGGCCAGCGGCATGCCGTGGAAGTTGCCGCCGGAGACGATGGGGTCGCCGGTCGGGTCGGTGAAGACGAGGGGGTTGTCGGTGACAGCGCCGAGCTCTGTCGCGACGCAACCCTTTACATAACCAAGACAGTCCGAGGCGGCGCCCATGACCTGCGGCATGCAGCGGAGCGAGTAGGGGTCTTGGACGCGGGGGTCGTTGTCGGCGTGGCTGCCGACGATCTGCGTCCCTTCGAGCCATGATCGGAGGGCCGCGGCGGCGGCGATCTGGCCGGGCTGGCGACGGGCTTGGTGGATGCGCGGGTCGAGGAATGAATCGGTCGCGCGGGAGGCATCGAGGGACATCGCCGCGGCACCCAGGGCCCAGCCGAACAGGACATCAGCGTCGGCGCACGCGAGCGCGTCAAAGAGCCGCTCGGCGGCCGCGCGCGCGGGC
>JBMOHX010000754.1:0-1555 GCA_049317625.1 Phycisphaerales bacterium | reverse complement strand
GGGTGTACGGGGTGCCGAAGAGTTCGGGGGCCTTCTCGTAGAGGCTTGGGTCGCGCCGGGCCATGCGGTCGAGGGCGACGAGCTCTTCGTAGGAGAGAATGCTGCGAGCCCCGGCGTTGGCGGCGAGGTATTTGGGAGCCGCGGGGGTGGGGGATCTGAAGGAGATCGCGGGTTGATTCCACGCGGGACGGGAGTCTGGGGAGGGTTCAGCGCGGGGCCGTTCTCGCGCGACGTGCCGGGGAGCCTCGTCGCGCGGGGCGGCTGTGCGTTGACACGGTGCCCGATGGGCGGGGGCGCGCTGGGGCGCGATGGTCTTGCGGAGGAGGTCTGCGGCGCGGCGGGTGGCTTCGAGGTTCTTGCGGTGGCGGTCGGTGTCCGCCTGGGAAGGGGTGTCGGGCAGCGGTGGGAGGGATTGGAGTTGGCGAAGAACCTGCTCGATGGCGGCGGTGGCGCGAAGGGAGGCGCGGCGGAGGATGAGGTCTTCGGTGTGGTCGAGAGCGGCGGCGACTTCGGGCTTGGCGATGTAGATGAGGAGTTCTTCGAGCGTGAGGCCGAGAGCCGCGGCGATGGAGTTCAGGGTTTGGGAGGGATCGAAGAAGTGCGTGAGGAGGGTGTTGAGCTGGGAGTTGGGGGTGGCCAGCGGGATGGGGTTGGCATGGACGGGTTCCATGGGCGTAGTGTACGGTAGGAAGAAGGGTATGTCAAGCAGTTGTTTGGGATTGTTTTGGTTTTTTGGTTGATTTGTTTGGTGTTGGGATGGGTTCCGCCCAGGGCTCGCGCCCCGGGCTGGCGTATGTCCGCACCTTTGGTGCTCGGTTTTGGTGGGGCGGAGGTTGTAGTGTTTGGGGAGGGTGGTTGGATCACTTGCGCTGTAGCGGGCGTGGCGGACCGGGGCATGCGTGAGCGGAGAATGGAGAGATGAAGGTGGTCGGCGGTCCAGTGGAGTTGCGAGTATGAATCTGATCAAACGGATCCTGCGTGCGGTGATGCCGGTTTCCGATCCGCCGTCAGCCCCCGCGCCCGTCGAGCCGGGCAAGGTGGTTTGGGGGGACAACTATGCCATTGAGGTTCGCATCCGCGAGCACCTCGGGCTTGGTGATGACGTTCCGCTCGGCCCCGCTGAGTTTGCCCAGGTCAAGTCACTGGCGTTCCACGGGTTCGAGTTGGACGATGCGGGGGCGGCGCTCTTGGCGCGCTTGGGGCTCACGGCGTTGGAAACACTCAGCCTGAGCGGGTCCCGAGTTGGCGATGCGGGGGTCGCGGCGCTGGCGGCCAGGGACGCGGGGCTTCAGGCCCTCAGAAAGCTCGACCTTCGCGGCAGCCAAGCTGGTGATGCGGGGGTAGCGGCTTTGGCCACGAAAGACACTGCGCTCGCGGCCTTGTCCGAACTCTTCCTGTCCGGCACCCGAGTTGGTGATGCGGGGTTGGCGGCTTTGGCGGCCAGGGACTCGGGGCTGAAGGCTCTGAGATCGCTCCATCTTCACGGCACCCAAGTCGGCGATGCGGGGGTAGCGGCTTTGGCCGCGAAGGACACTGCGCTCAGGGCCTTGTCCGA
>JBMOHX010000753.1:0-1556 GCA_049317625.1 Phycisphaerales bacterium | reverse complement strand
TCGGGCATCCTCGACGAACCTCTCGGGACACTCCTGGCCCGGCACCACCGGGCCCTGCGGAAGCTGAAAGAACTGATCGAACGACCTCAAGGCCAGGGAACCAAGACTGCGGGGGTGCTTTCATGAACGCGACTCACCGACCCTTCGAGGGAGAAGTACCGATGATCGATCCCGAACTCGCCGAACTCGACCGTCGGCTCGATGCTCTGGCAGCCGAGGATCTCGCCTCGGCCCCCGCTTGGCTCGAAGCCCGCGTCGCTGCCGCCGCGATCAGCGCGCTGGCGTCGCGCGCGACTTCACACGCGGACCACGGCCGCTCGGGCCCGCGCTCGCTCCCGCGCCGGCTCTGGTTCACTCCTGCTCGCGTCGCCGCGACCATCGGTCTCGCGGGCGCTCTGCTCGCGGCGTACGCCGCGACCGGGCCCGGATCGACGGCTCCCGGGTCGGAGCAACTCGCCGCGCTCGCCCAGGATGATCTCGAGGTGCTGCTTGCGGTCACCGCGACGCTCGACGACCCCGCGTCGGACGAGCTCTCCGAGATCCACTTCGAGGCCGCGACGCTCTCCGATCGCGTCCGCGGCGGCCTGCCGATGACGGAACTCTTCGACGAAGGAGCCCTGTGATGCCGGTGCAACTCGCATTTCTCGCGAAGGTCGGCGGCTGCTGCCTTCTGCTCACGATGCTCGGCGCGGCCCAGCCCGAGCCGCGCGAAAGGCGGGACGACAACCGACCGGGCACGAAGGCCGAGCAGCCGGTCGACCGCGAAGGCCTGAAAGCGCGACTCCAGCGGCGCCTCGAAGAGTCGAAGCAGTCCGTCGCGGCTCTGGAGTCGGGGATCAAGAAGCTCGACGAGGGCGGAGATCCCGCCGAGGTCGCGCGGGGGCTGGAGCGGCGGCCCGGCCGCGGCGACTGGAACCGTCAAGACGGCGGCCGCCCTGGCCGTCCCGAAGGATTTGGCGGTGGCGACAACTCTCCGATCACGGCGGCGGAGCGAGAGTCGCTGATGGCCATCTTGCGTGAAGCGATTCCGTCAATGGCGGAGAAGATCGAGTCGCTCCGCACGACGGACCCGAAGGCCGCGGAGAGGCTGGCGCAGCGGATGCTCCCCAAGCTCCGCGAAGCCGCGTCGGTACGAGCCCGGGACCCCGAGTTGTTTCAACTCAAGATCAGGGAGTTGAAGGCGTCGGGGGAAGTTGTGGCCGCGGTTCAGGCGTTGCGGCAGGGTCGGGAGAAGAACGCGGACCTCGAGCCGTTGCGTGCGGCGCTGCGCGAAGCTCTGTCCCAGCAGTTCGAGACCCGGCAGGCGGGGCAGCGCCGAGAGATCACGACGCTGGAGACTCGGATCGCCGAGCTGAAGGCCGAGACCGCGCGGAAGGATGCGGAACGCGACGAGATGATCGCGGCCTTCGCGCGAAAGCTCGAGGAGATGCCCGAGCGACCGGATCGCGACCGCGAGGGACGCGAACGGCCCGAGTGACGGACTGGCCGAGTGACGGACTGGCCGAGGAGTCGAGGGTTACGAGACGATCGCGCCCGGGCCGATCTCCGACTCAGGG
>JBMOHX010000752.1:0-1557 GCA_049317625.1 Phycisphaerales bacterium | reverse complement strand
TGCTGCTCTGCTGCTTTGCTGCTTTGCTGCTTTCCCATTTCCCCACGGCCGCTCCCGGTATAGACTGCACAGAACTCGTTCGGACTTCATCGGGGTCGCCCTCCCCCGCGCGCGGGGAGAGCCACGCCCGCTCTCGGGCTTCGACCATGGCTGCTCAACCCTTCACCTTCGAGATCGACTCCTCAGGACCCACCGAGGGCGTCGCCACGCTCATTCTTGAGCAACCGACCAAGCCGGTCGTCGTCCTCGACCTCGAACTCATCCAACGACTCGAAGCGACGCTCGCGTCGCTATCGCGTTCGGTCAGAGGCATGGTGCTCGCCTCCGCCAGCGAACGCGCGTTCGTGGCCGGTGCGGACCTCAAGTCCATCCAAGAACTCAACGACGATCAGCTCCACACGTACCTCCAGTACGGCTCGAGGGTCTTCGGCATGATCGCCGACCTCCCCTTCCCCACCGCCGCGGCCATCAATGGGGCGGCCCTCGGCGGCGGCCTCGAACTCGCCATGCACTGCGACGGTCTGGTCGCCGCTCCGCCCCCGATGCGCGACGGTCAGCCCGGGAAGCCCTTCCCCGTCGGTCTCCCCGAGGCCGGTCTCGGCATTTGCCCGGGCTGGGGCGGAACCAGCCTGTTCGCCGCACGCATCGACCCCGCGGAAGCCATCCGCCGCACGGCCCTGGGTACCCCAATGACCTCCGCCGAAGCCTCCGAGGCCGGCCTGTTCGATGCGCTCGCCCCCGATGCATCCTCCCTCCGCGCGACCGCGAAAGCCTGGGTTGTCGGGCAGGTTCGCGGAGCCCGTGATCGCGACGGTGCCCCCTTCCGTCACGCGGGTCGATCCGCCTGCGCCGCGAAGGTCATCGGCGGCGCGGATCGCGTCCGCGAACAAGCGGGCGCGACCGACGCCGGCCGCGCGGTCCTCGCGGCTGTGGACGCCGCGGTTTCGCGCGGCTGGAAGGCCTGCCTGGAGGTCGAGCAGCGGGAGCTGGTGAGATTGCGGAATACACCCAACGGAAAAGATCTGATCGCGGCGTTTTTCGCCCGATCCAAGAAGTAGCGCACGAGTCGTTTCTTTCCCACAAGAGGCTGAGCCATGGCTGACCTGAAGTCGATGAAGGGCATCTCCGAGTCCGACCGCAAGCTCCTCGAGGAAGCCGAAGAATGGCTCGGCGCAGAGCCCACCAAGATGGGCCCGGTGAAGAACCTCTTCTGGGGCAACCTCAAGGAAGACTACTACTTCCCCTACCCCAAGCAGGACGCCCGCGAGCAGGCCGAGTGCGACCAGCTCCTCGCGCGCCTGGATGACTACCTCCGCAACGAGCACCCCGCGGTCCAGATCGATCAGGATCAGGAGATCCCGCGCAGCGTGATCGACAAGCTCTTCTCCCTCGGCGTCCTGGGGATGACCATCCCCAAGGAGTTCGGCGGCCTGAGCATGGGCATCACCAGCTACAACCGCGTGCTCGAGCGCATCGGCAAGTCGTGCGGCAGCACCGCGGTGCTCGTCTCCGCGCACCAGTCGATCGGCTGCAAGGCCGTCATGCTCTTCGGCAACG
>JBMOHX010000751.1:0-1560 GCA_049317625.1 Phycisphaerales bacterium | reverse complement strand
CTGGGCGTCGCTGAGCCAAACCGTGATCCACACCGCCATGAGGAGGATCCACAGACGCAGCACGAACTAAAGCGAAAGAGTCGCCATGGGAGCCCAGCTATGCAACTGATGGTGCACGGCCCGCACACCCAAACGGCTTTGCCCGAAGAAGGATCCTCCTGACTGCCACCCCGGTGCCAACCCCTCGTCGCTCATGGGGATTCGTACGTCTTGCGCCCTCGTCCAAACTACTTTCGCCCCGGTCAGGCCGAACACGCGGCCATTCTCTGTCAGATAGGCGACATTGGCGAACTGCGCAAGCCACAGAATCCCGACACCGAGTGCGAGCATTACCCAGAGCGTCCATCGCAGGATGCGGGGCGATCTTGCCATCGGATTCCGATCCGTACTCACTCCATCGCCGTCCCGGTCCGGGTGTCGAGCTTGCATTCCCTGACCCGCCGCGAATGAGATGGGTGAACTGTATCACGTCCTCGCTGCCGGAGTCTTTTTGCGAGGTTACGGAGGCGTCTAGGTGACGACGTCATCGAGTTCTTCGGCCACTGGGACGCGGGCTGGGAAGCAAGTCACGCGACCATCTCGAACTTCCGATCGCCTCCCCCCGAATGGAGCCGATTTCTTCGCATAGACGCGGCTTCGCCGCTGGTGGTGCGATCAACCACCGGTCTTCTGCTCCGCGGACTGAGGCTTGCCGGATTCCTGTCGCGCTCGCTCCCGCGCCTCCGTGACCTGCTTCAGGATCGTCGCCGTCTGCACCCGGATGCGATGATCGGGCGGGTACACCGCCGCCGCCATTCGCGATGATCGGTCGGCCAGTTCGTAGGCCTCCTCGACCTTCCCCAGCTTCACCCTGCACACCGCGAGGTTGATCCCGAACAGAACCGTGCTCGGATGATCCCCGGGAAAGAGACGCGTGTTCATCTCGAACGCCTCGTTCAGCAAGGGCTCGGCCTCCGCGGGACGTTTCAGCAGAGTCAACGCGTCCGCCAGGTTGCTCAGCGCCCGCGCCACGTCCGGGTGATCGCCCGGCGTCAGCTTCCGCCGCATCTCCAGGGCTTCGCGCAGCAGCGGCTCGGCTTGGTCCGGATGACCCGATGCCTGCAGCGTCAGCGCTCGGCCAGCGAGCCCGACCGCGATGTCGGGATGATCACCCTCGAAGAGCGCCCTTGCCATCGTCAACGCGCCCGCCGCGAGGTCGGCCGCTTCCGCTTTCTTGCCCTGCGCCAGCAAGATCATCGCGAGATTGAACATGGCCCGCGACGTCGTCGGATGATCGCCCGGATTGACCCGCCGCGAGATCTCCAGCGCGCGGGTCATCTTCTCCTCTGCCCGCGGCAGGTCACCCTGCGCCTGCATCACCGACGCGAGATTCGCGTACCCGCGGGCGGCGTAGACGCTGTCTCCGGGTGCGACGCTCTCGTACGCCGCGAGCCCTTTCTCGTAGCACTCGCGGGCTTCGGCGTGACGCCCGAGCGAGTGCAGGACCACCCCCAGGCACTGCAGCGCCTCGGCGAGCGCGCGGTTGTCGGGGGTCTCCGCTTTCTCGCGGATCACGAGCGC
>JBMOHX010000750.1:0-1563 GCA_049317625.1 Phycisphaerales bacterium | reverse complement strand
GGAGTTCGGCGCGAACCCGTTCGACGGCCAGAAGCGATGGCTCCAGATCGCCGTGAGAGCGGCGAACTCGGGCGCACCGTTCGTCAATCTGTTGCCTCGCCAGGAGATCACCGGGACTCCGTACGCGGCGTACGCGCTGAGCGCGGGGACACTGGGCGGTCAGAGCCCGGCGTTCTACCAGAACGCGGCCAACCTGACCGGGTTGCTCTCGGACGCGCGGCTGTCGAACAACGTCTCGCTCCGCGGCGCGAACCAGACGTTCAGCGGCTCGAACACCTTCACCGGCGCGAACGTCTTCAACAACACGAACAACACCTATCTGGGCAACGGCGCGGGGATCACCGCGCTCAACGCCTCGAACATCAGCGCCGGCACGCTCGCGGATGCGCGGCTGTCCGCGAACATCCCGCTGCTCAGCGCGGCCAACGGATTCACGGGATCGAACACCTTCTCGGGCACGACGCTCTTCAACAACAACGTGGGTATGGGCGTGGGCAACGCCAGCGCGTTCCGGCTGCAGCTCGGTGGCGGCACCGGCTCGTGGCGCGGCGGCGTCGCGGCGGGCGGTACGACGCGGGCGACGGTGATGGGCGAACTGACGGGCATCGCGGTGCTGGGTGCCCACAACGGCCTGCTGAACGCCTGGGCCCCGCTGTCGCTCAACCCGACCGGCGAGGCGCTGGGCATCGGTACCGGCACAACCGCGCCGGTAGCACCGGTGCACATCTCGAATGCCGCGTACTTCCCGTTGCTCGTGGAGAGCAGCAGCACGGCGGGCACGTGGTTCAATCTGCGGAACTCGTCGGTCGGTGGAACGTACTGGCACATGATTTCGACGGGCTCAGGCAACGGCGGTGGCGCGGGTCGCCTGCTCATCGGCACGGGTGCCAACCACACCTCCACGAATGGCGAGGTGCTCTCGCTCTCGTCCACGGGGCAGGTCGGCGTCGGCACGATCACGCCCGCGGCGACCTTCCAGGTCTTCAACGGTTCGGACGCATCGCTCACGGGCGGGGGTCACATCATCTCGGGTGACACTGCGGGCCTGAACATCGTGATGGACAACAATGAGATCATGGCCCGCAACAACGGCGCTAGCGCACCTTTGTATCTCAACCAGGGCAGCGGAAACGTGATTGTCCCGGTGCTCGAGATCACCGGCGGCAGCGACGTCGCGGAGCCCTACGACGTGGCGGCAGCGGGTGGTGTGGAGCCGGTCCCGGGGATGGTCGTCGCGATCGATCCCGACAACGTGGGCAAGATGCTCGTCGTGAGCAGCGCCTACGACCGCACGGTGGCGGGGATCATCAGCGGCGCGAACGGGATCCGGCCGGGCATCACGCTCACGCAGACGGGGACGATCGCCGACGGCGACATGCCGGTGGCGAGCATCGGGCGCGTGTGGTGCTGGTGCGATGCGGACCAGGGCGGACCGATTGGCGCGGGCGACATGCTCACGACCTCGGACACTCCGGGTCATGCGATGCGTGTGAACGACCATGCTCGGTCGCAGGGCGCCACCCTCGGCAAGGCGATGTCGTCGCTCAAGTCGGGCAAGGGGCT
>JBMOHX010000749.1:0-1565 GCA_049317625.1 Phycisphaerales bacterium | reverse complement strand
ACACACCCCGTCGCCGCGCGTTTGGCGGCCGCCTTCCGTACATGCACTTCGCTGCCAAGAAGTGAGACCCGGCCGATCCACGCCTGCAGCCGTTACCCACCGCACGCGGCCACATCGCAAAGTTCCCCCTCCACCCGCACGACTCCGTTCCACTTGCTCACCTTCGGATGGATCGCCACATCCACTGACACCCCTCCGCGCAGCGCCGAACGCCGATCGCCCCATCGCCATCCCACCAGCCGCAGCGCCCGCCCGCCGGAGCCGATCTGCGCCTGGAGGTGCGACCCGGTCTTCCCCATCGCCTCGGCGTCCCGCAGCGGTTTCACCCCACGCAATACAACACAAGGCCGCGGGTTCCCTCGCCCGAACGGCCCAAGCGCAGACAGTTGACGCACGGCGTCGGGATTCAACTCCTCCATCAACGCATCACAATCCACCTTCAGCGCGGGCGTCAGCATCTCATGGCTCACGCCGTCATTGCACGCGCCGGTGAAACGCTCGACAAACTCGTCATACCGCGAGTGCGAAACCACCATCCCCGCCGCCATGTCGTGCCCGCCGAACTTCTCGAGCAGGTCGGCGCACGATGAAAGCCCCGCGTGCAGGTTGAACCCGTCGATGGACCGCCCTGACCCGTGGCTGGTGTTTTCGCCGCGCTGCAGCAGCAGCGTGGGCCGGTGATACCTACCGATCAGACGCGAGCACACGATCCCGACGACCCCCGCGTGCCAGCGTTCATCCGACAGCACAATCGCCCGCCGATCCGCCCCCGTCATCCCCGCCGCCTCGGCGAGTTCGCACGCCTGATCGAAGATCCGCTGCTCCGTCTCGCGCCGCTCGGTGTTGAACGCGTTCAGGTCACGAGCAATCGCCGCGGCACGCTCGGGCGAGGCCACCGTCAGCATCTCCAGCGCCGCCTGCGCGTGCCCCATGCGCCCGCACGCGTTCAGCCGTGGCGCCAGCGCAAACCCCGCCCGTTCGCTGTCAATATCCTCGCCCCCCAGCCCCGAAGCGTCGATCAGCGCTTTCACCCCCGTCAGTCGCGAGCGCTTCAACTGCTCAAGCCCGAACCGCGCAATCACGCGGTTCTCGTCCTGCAGCGGCACCACATCAGCGATCGTCCCCAGCGCCGCAAGCCCCAGCATGTCCAGCAACACATCGCGCACCGGCCCGCGCACACGATCCGCCCCCTGGTCCATCGTCGCCAGCCGCCACGCCAGTTTGAACGCCACCCCCGCGCCGCACAACTCACCCCACGGGTACGAAGCCCCAGCCCCCGGAAGCCGCGGGTGCACCACCGCATATGCCCGCGGCAACCCCTTCTCCTGCGGCGGCAGCGCATGGTGGTCCGTGATAATAAGATCGACCCCAAGTTCAGCCGCTCGCGCCGCGGCCGCGAACCCCGTCACGCCGCAATCCACGCTCACGATCAGCGTCGCCCCCGCGCCCACGATCTGCTCGATCGCATCCACATGCAGCCCATACCCCTCATCAATGCGGTGCGGCACATACGTCGAAACCCGAGCCGCAATCCCTTGCGGCGTTAACGCATTCAACGTGTGAAA
>JBMOHX010000748.1:0-1576 GCA_049317625.1 Phycisphaerales bacterium | reverse complement strand
GGATGGCGCGGGCGATCGCGCGGAAGCGGCCGGAGACGATGCCGAGGGGACTAAGCAGGGCGATGAGAAGCCGCTCGTTACCGAAAAGAGCGCTGAGGCACCAGCCGACGAGGTGAAGAGTGAGCAGGCGGCTGGGAGCGCGGATGAGCAATCTGTTGTGGTGACGAAGCACGATGAAGAGACAGCGGCGGGCGAGGCCGCTGTGGCGATCCCTGGCTCTGCCCCGACGGTCAAGCCTCGCGGCACTTCGGCCACCGGTGGGGCGCGGATTGGGGATGGAGTCACTGCGGCGTCTAAATCCAACGGCGGCGATGCGGGCGCGGCCGCGAAGGATGCGCAGGCGTCTGAGAACGAATCGCCGGAGGGGGCAGCGCAGGGTGCGGCCGCGGGCGTTGTGGAGATCAAGCCAAAGGTGGATTCGGCGGCGCCATCGGAGAGCCCGGGTGGTACGGCCGCGGCGGTTCCGGGAGCCGATGGGGTTAAGGATCAATCTCTCGCGGTGCATCAGGGTGGGCAAGCCAAGTCATCCGCCGGTGCGGGTGAGTTGCCGGAAAGTGCGGCGGCAAACGATCCGCGGGCGGCCTCGGCGACGGACGGCAACGCGGCACAGGCTTCACCGGCATCGGCGGACTCCGCGTCAGGGAGCGGGTCTTCTTTCGCATCGGCGCTTGGGGTGGGTGGGCCGAAGTCCGCTGAGCTTTCAGTGGGCGCGGGGAACGCTGGTTCGCTCGCGGGCCAGGGCGCAGGAACGGCGCACGGCGCGGGTGGCGGGGGAGAGATGTCGCAATTGGAGTCGCTCGTGGCTCGAGGGCTGAGCGCGTCGTTGGCGCAGCGGGGTGGGACGCTCACCATGCGTTTGACGCCGGAATCGCTGGGCGCGATGCGGATCCAGATGGACGTGCAGCAGGGGGTTGTCAATGTTTCGATGGACGTGTCGAACCCGCAGGCACACCGGTTGCTGATGGAGTCCATCGACACGCTGCGCTCTTCGCTGGAAGCGAGGGGCCTTGCGGTGGAGAAGATCGGCGTGAACCTCACGCCGGGGAGTCTCGGTTCTTCGGGCATCGGCGGCGCGGGGAGCGTGTCGCACGCTGGAAGCGGAAACTTCGGGAACGGGTCGTCGGGGACCGGCGACCAGAATGCTCAGCGGCAGGACGCCAACGGGCAGGGTTTTGCGAATCACGATGCCGGCGACGGGAGGTCGCGGTCGTGGCTGGGCGGAGACCAGCGAGAGCACCAACGAAGCCCCGGCGGAGCCGCGGCGCACGCATCGGATCGCACCGACGCCGAGGTCGAGGACTTCGGCGGCCTGTGGCAACGCCTGAGACTGGGCGTCGACACGCGGGTGTGACGGGCGTGAAGACCTGAACTGCGGCGTGTGATCGCGCGTTGGCGCGGCAGACGCTGCACGGCTTTTCGCGCGTTCAGTGCGCGGCGGCGGAGGTGTGACGTGTCCGCGATCTCGAGCAATACCGGCGTGGCCAGCGGCAGTTCGGCGGGGACTGCGCCGGGCGACAAGTACAACTCGATGTCGAGCGGCGACTTCCTGAAGGTGATGTTCGCCGAACTCACGCGG
>JBMOHX010000747.1:0-1597 GCA_049317625.1 Phycisphaerales bacterium | reverse complement strand
GTTCCACCGACCGACTGCACATCGGGGTTCGCGTCGATGCGTCCGATGAAACTGATCGTCTGCCCGCCCGCCACAAAATCGAGGCCCTTGTCGAGCAGCGGCGTAGCCAGCATCTTCGCTTCGGCGCGCGCCTCGCCGGGCGCGGGGTCATACTCGAAATCGACAAGCGACTCTGCAAGGACGGTTCCGCGCGCCGGCTTCGGGTTGAACGTGTTCCGCCCCCCGCGTCCGTTCACACTCGCGAACGCCGTGCGCAGCGCACCCTCGGTCCGACGCAGCAGATAGATGTCCCCGCGGAGCGCGCGGTTGTTGGGGTCGCCGGTCTTCACCTCGAGATCGCCCAACGACGTCAGATCGCCGAGGAACGCGCGATCCGTCGCGTTGATCGAGAGCCCAGACAAGGACGTCAACTTCTCGTTGAAGCCCATAATGAACTCCGACGAGTAGAACGACCGCATACCGAAGACCTTCTTGCCGGTGCTCGCGTTGATCTCGGAGACGGTGTTCAGTCGCAGGTCGTAGGCTTTCAGCGCCTTCTCGATGTCAGGCTCGTTGCCCGTCAGCACCGCGTCGACATCGCTACGGAGAAGCGAATTCATCGTTTCGCCAAACGCACCGGTCGAGATTGTCGCGACCTTCGGCACCAGCTCGCGGAACAGCTTCTGGCTGCCCTTCACAAACCGCCCGTTCTCATCCAGCCCGATGGGTAACTGCCCGTTGGGCACGTTGAGGCGCACCGCACCCAACGGGCTCGCGGAAGAACCCACGTCCCCCCCGAACGCGATCACGGGGATGACATCGCGGTAGTCGACCAGCGCCGATTGACTCGGGTCCCGCGCCACCGCTTCACCCGTCACCCGGTCTAACGCGAACTCGACGTTTGCATCCGAAAGCGCCGGGGTGCTGCGGACCGGACGACGCTTGACCCAGCGCTGAAACTCCCTCGGCGTCATGGTGTTTACCATCACCGAGAAGTCGGGCGCGATCACCCCTGCCGCCGCCTGAACCCCCTTGAAGAAGAACACGCCCTGCGAACCCGGCCCCGCGTTGCGCAGGTCGATCGTCGTGTTGCCCGTCAGCGAGAGGACATCGCGGAACTCCATCCGCGACAGCTCGAATACGTCCTTCGCCACCAGACCGGCCGGGTCGGTCAAGGAGTATGGTGCGAAGTCGATCGTGCCCGACAGGTTCACGCCTTTCTCGAACCGCAGCACGGCGAAACGCTTCGCGCCTGCAACCCCACCCGCCACGCGGTGGATTCGAAGGCCCTGGCGCAGTTCCGCCGGGGTCCGGAACACCACCAGCGCGGCGTCGCCCGCGCCGTCGCCCGCCGCCACGTGGACCGTCTGGGTGATCGTCGTCAACTGGTCCTTGCCGTCGCCGATCCGGAACACCTCCCACGACTGCACCGGGTTGGTCTCACTCCCCACCGATCCATCGACCATGATCGTCTTGGCCCGCGCACGCAGCCGCACCGGATCGGAGCCGAACGAAAGTATGTTGCCCGTGATGGTGATGGACTTTGTGAATGTTCCCTCAGCCGGCGCAGGGTCATCAGGGTGGATCCTCGGGTCCAGCCCCAGCCCCAGTGCCTTGG
>JBMOHX010000746.1:0-1601 GCA_049317625.1 Phycisphaerales bacterium | reverse complement strand
TCCAACCCCAGCCGGGCGAAGCGGTGCGCAGACACGAGACGATCCCCGCGCGGTCGGTGAGCGAGCCGCTCAAGGGGCGCTACGTCTACGACCTGGGCCAGAACATCGTGGGCTGGGTACGGCTCGAGATCGCTGGACGCGCTGGTCAACGGTTGACCGTGCGTCACGCCGAGATGCTCAACCCTGACGGCACGCTCTACACCAGCAACTTGCGAGGCGCAACGGCGGTTGACTTCTACACACTCCGCTACGGCATGCAGACCCTCGAACCCATCTTCACGTTTCACGGCTTCCGCTACGTCGAGATCACCGGACTCGATGCGCCGCTCTCTCCCGGCGCGGTCAAGGGCGTCGTGGTGCACTCCGCGATGGAGCCCGCGGGCACCTTCGAATCTTCCAGTCCTCTGCTGAACCAGCTCGTGCACAACATCGTGTGGGGGCAGAAGGGCAACTACCTCGAAGTGCCGACAGACTGCCCGCAGCGCGACGAGCGCTTGGGTTGGACCGGCGATGCGCAGTTCTTCATCAACGCCGCGGCGTTCAACTTTGACATCGCCTCGTTCATGCCGCGTTGGATCACGACGCTGGCGCAGGATGCGCAGTTCGAGGACGGCCGCTTCGCGCACGTTGCGCCGAAGGTTGATCCCGGCGGAGGTTCGACCGCGTGGGGCGACGCCGCGATCGTGTGCGCGTACTCGCTGTACTGGACGTACGGCGATCGCAGGGTGATCAGCGAGAACTACGACGCCTTCGCCCGTTACATCGCGTGGCTCGACACGAAGACGACCGATGGCATCGCGAAGGTGGGGGGGTTCGGCGATTGGCTCAACCTTGGAGACCCGACGTCTCAAGACCTCATCGACACCGCGTACCGCGCCGAGTTGCTGCGCATGATGACAGAGATGGCTCGCCTCATCGGGCGCGAGGCGGACTCGTTGGCCTATGACCGTTTGCGCGCCGAGACCGTTCGCGCGTTCCGCGCGCGGTTCGTCGCTGAAGATGGCTCGCTGAAAGACAGCGGTCAAACCGGGTATGCGCTCGCGTTCACGATGTACGGGCTGCTGAGCGACGAGCAGTGGACCAAGGCGGTGCCGCACTTTGCGCGGAGCATCGAGGCCAAGGGCGGGAAGCTCGCGACCGGGTTCATCGGCACGCCGCGGCTGCTGCCGGCGCTCTTCAATGCCAAGCTCGATGCGCTCGCGGGTTCGCTCCTGTTGAACGAGGATTATCCCGGTTGGCTGTACCAGGTGAAGCTTGGCGCGACCACGATGTGGGAGCGATGGGATGGCTGGACCCCGGAGCGCGGTTTCCAGGATGTCGGTATGAACTCGTTCAACCACTACGCCTTTGGGTCGGTTGGTGATGCGCTCTACCGCTACGTCGCGGGCATTTCGCCGTTGGCGCCGGGGTACAAGTCGGTCGGCATCGTGCCGCGGCCTATCGCGGGGCTGGACCGTGTCCGCGCGACGTACCGCACGCTTCAGGGTGTGGTGGAGAGCGGGTACGTTCGTTCGGCCGGAGGCACGGTCTACAACATCAGCATCCCGCCCGGGGTCGGTGCGAAGGTGATCCTCCCCGGGTGCGAGCGCGAGATCAATCTC
>JBMOHX010000745.1:0-1612 GCA_049317625.1 Phycisphaerales bacterium | reverse complement strand
CTTCCAAGCTGTACGTCGAGGGTTCAAATCCCTTCGCCCGCTTTGATCATCTCGCTCTCGATCCCGTTGCTCGCCGCAATCCCACCCCGCGGCGTCAACCGGGGGGTGAAGAGTCGACCAAAGGTCAATCAGCACCCCGCATCCCACCGCGCGAAGAACGCGATGATGTCGTCGCCGTCGACGCCACCGTCGCGGTTGACGTCGGCGAGGGCGTTGGAGACGTCCCAGGTGTCGAAGAAGGCGATGGTATCGTCGGAGTCGACGCCGCCGGAGCAGTCGAAGTCGGCGGTGCAGACAACCAGTTCTCCCTCACCCGACGTGAGGCTGGCGCACCCATTCGTCGCGAGACAACGGAAGGGGTAGACGATCCTGTTCGAACTCGCGGCGGGGATGCTCATCGCGGCAGTGAGAGCGCCGTTGGCGGTGAATGCTGGCGAGCCGACGCCGGGGACGGTGTTGACCCCGTCGGCGACGTTGATCCACGCGCCGTTGACGACGGGCTGCCACTGCCAGCGGTAGGTGAAGGGGCCAGTGCCGAGTGCATCAGCCTGGAAGACCTTGGTTCCGGACGGGCACACCGAGAGGGAGTCGGGCTGGGTGAGAAAGGCGGCTGAGCCGACGAAGGTGGTGCCGAGTAAGCCCGGAGCATTGCCGGTACCGCCGAGGACCTGCATGGTGGGGCTTGCGGTCGAGCAACGGTAGATGGCGATGCGGCCGCCCCCGCCGCCGCCGCCGGTCGTCGCGCAGCAGCCGGCACCCCCGTTTCCGCCATTCGCCGTCACCACACCCGTACCGACCACCGAGCCGTAGCTCAGCAGAATGCTGCCGCCAGAGCCGCCGCCTGCGTAAGCGGCTCCACCAGCACCCCGCGCAGAGATCTCGCCTCGAAGGTCGAGCGTCCCCAGAACCGACAGTCGCAAGTGCCCGCCGCCAGACCCGCCTGTACCGACCTCTGGGACACCTCCCGAGTACCGATTGCCACCACCCGATCCGAGTTCGACAGGGAACGAAGAGCTGCCGTACGTGATCCCGCCGGCGCCGCCGGGCCCCCCGCGGCCACCCGCGCCGCCGTAACCTGCGCCGCCGCCGCTCGAACCGTCTGCGGCGCCTCCGCGGCCGGGGCCCTGAGACCCTGCGAAGCCACGGCCGTCGGCGTAGACCGCTCCGCCCGGCGCACCGCCGAGAGGTGCGTCAAGAAGAAGGTTTCCTACGACAGTCAGGTCGAAGTCGGTCTGTCGATGTGCAGCGCCGACTCGGCCGCCGCGGCGGACGACCATGTTGGCATCGACCAGAGTTGGGCCGTAGAACTCGGTCGTCTCACCGGCGTTGTTGTTGTTGTCGACCGTGAAGGTGCCGCGGGCGTCTGCGGCGCGTTTCGCGTACACAGTACCGGCACCGCCGCGAACGCTGCCAGGCCCACCGAGTGCGTTCATGTTGCCGAAGAACGTCGAGTTCGTGTAGTACACACCGACGCGTCCACCACCGCCGCCGCCGCCAGTGCCGGCGCAACATCCCGAACCACCGGCACCGCCGTCCGCTGAGATATTGCCGCCGCCCGCGAGCGTCGTGCAGGTAAGCCACACGCTACCACCCGAACCACCGCCGCTGTATG
>JBMOHX010000744.1:0-1619 GCA_049317625.1 Phycisphaerales bacterium | reverse complement strand
GAGCTCACCTTCCGGGCGATTCGCAAGGGCCTGCGGGTGGCCGAGGTGCCCATCGTGTTCGTCGACCGGCGGGTGGGGGCCTCGAAGATGTCGCGGGCGATCTTCGCCGAGGCGATCGGGATGGTGTGGAAGCTCCGCCTCGACGCGGCGCGGGGAAAGCTCTAGAGACCCGCGCGATGCCGCCGCCCCCCCGCTCCACGCACTCGGGCCCCATGGTTCTCGGGGTCACCTTCGGGCTGATCTTTCTCATCGCCTTCGGGGTGATGGGGGTGGCCCTGCTCACCCGCCGCACCCCAGCCCCGCCGCCCCGCGCGCGGCAGGACGCGCCCGTGCAAACGCTGGCGCCCGACGCCGCGGTGCCGCGCACGGTGCACTGAGGGGCAGCGCACGCGCTCCGTGGCCTCGGTGAGGTGAGGAGTCGAACATGACGCGCTCGGCCTGCTGCACGCCGCGCAGCGGGTCATCCCGCTGGGGTGTGGATCGCCCGCACGCCTCAGTCCTTCGGGGGATGCCAACCGACGACTACCCACGCCCGGCGAGCCTCCACCATT
The DNA here is from genome assembly GCA_049317625.1 of Phycisphaerales bacterium. GTDB lineage: Bacteria > Planctomycetota > Phycisphaerae > Phycisphaerales > UBA1924 > JBEIUO01. The sequence continues at coordinate 1,068 of JBMOHX010000744.1, read as the reverse complement.
TCAGCTCGATTCAAACGAACCGCAATCACCGTGGCTCTGCCCGTCGGTGTTTTGCCGACGATCATGCACCCGTCCTCACTCCAGCCGAAGTGATCCGACCAGAGTTGCCGGCGAGGGTCGAAGAGGCGCACGACCTCCCCTGTGGACGGATCGGGCGCGGCGATCCGATTGCCCTTGTGGTCGTTGCACATCGAGCAGGCGAGCCAGAGGTTGTCCCTTGTGGTCGGGCCGCCGAGCGACTCGGGGATGATGTGATCCATCTCCATCGGTGTGCCCGTAATGCGTGCCGAGGTCAGACAATAGCCGCAACGGTGACACGCTTCTCTCGCGACCTGCTCGCGCAGGTCCTTCGCGATGTGACTACGGCTCATCGTCCTGGAGCAAGCTCGAGACGTCGTGACCGCGCTGCTTGAGCACGGCGGCCGACCGGGCGCGAACCAGCATGACCCGCGTAGACTCCTTCATGAGAGTCGCCAGCGCTTCGCTGTCTGACGCCGAGAGGCCATCACTCTGCCGCTTCAGGTGTAGCGCCTCGATCTCCGCAGCCCGCTCGGGGGCGAGACGCTGCCTGGCCGCCCGCCAGAGATCCGTGTCGCCCAGGAGGTGCAGCGCAGAGATGGCCTCCGCCATGTCCACCGGCAGTTCGTCGGGCTCGTCCAGAACCGTTGCGACCGCGTCGACGAGCCCGGCCTCGACGGTGCGGTGGGTGCTGGTCGCGCGCCGAACCAGGCGCTCATAGAGCGGAATCGGGAGATTCACGGTCACCACTTGAGCTGCCATACGAGAGTCCTACTCCGGATCGTTGAGAAATGCGAGCGCCCGAGATTCTGCAGACTGCCCAACGGCTGGCCGATGTGCCGCCGTAGCGCAAACGCTGGCGGAAGTTCCTTTGGCGCAGTGGGGGCGGTCGGCACCATCGGCTTGTTAGACTGTTGCGTCATGTCGCAGCATCCTCCGAACCTCGTCGATTTCAAAGGCGGGGTTTCGACGGTGTAGAACCGCGTGGCAGTTTGGGCACACAGGTCGGAGATCCTCGACTGGATCGACTATGTACTCTCCACCGATCGT
>JBMOHX010000743.1:0-1631 GCA_049317625.1 Phycisphaerales bacterium | reverse complement strand
ATTCGACATCGCTCGTTTCCGACACGCAACAACCCCGCGAACGCGGGGTTGTTGTTTTGTAGGTTCACCTTCAGCGTGGATCGGGGATCAGTACAGGATGTTCGCGAAGGGGTCGGTCGAGCCCATGCCTGCGCCGCCGGTGCTCCCCGCAATCGCCGCCGAGGCAGCGCCGGCGACAATCGGCCCGACGCGGTTTCCAGCGACCACGTTGAACTGCATCGTGTTGCTGGTGAGCTCGTTGGAGTAGACGGCGTTGCCGCCGGCGGCGATGCTGACACCCTGACCACAATCGGAGATGGTGTTCCCATGGATCGAGTTGCGAGTCGCCCCGCTCAGGAGGGCGATGCCGATGTCGTTACCGCCGGTACCCCGGATCTTGTTCACGGTGTTCTCCGCGATGACCGCGTGCGTGCCGTCGAGTCGGATGCCGATCCCTTGACAGTCGGCCACGGTATTGCCCACGACGCGGCACCCCACGTCGGCCCAGATGCCCAGGTTCGACGTCCCGACGACCGTGTTCTCCTCGATGACGCAGCGGGGGTCGCCGGAGATGCCAACGAACCCGCCGGTGATGGTGCAGTTGCGGATGGTCGCGGGACCGAACAACGCGACGCCGGTGGCGCCCGCCGCGGACCGCACCGTGCACCCTTCAACCAGTGAACCATCTTCTACGCCGATGCTCTGCCCGTTGATGTTGCCGAAGGTGGAGTTGCGGACGGTCGAACCATCCATCACGGTCACGCCGTTGGGGCTATCCATCACCGAGCAGGACTCCACCGTCGTCTGCGGCCCGGCCTCGATGCAGACCACGCCGCACGAAGCAACGTTGAGGCGTTCGAGCCGCACGCCGCTGGCGAGCAGGGCGTTCGTCATCGCGATCCCGCGGTTGGGCCAGAAGCTGATGGAGCCGTTCCGGATCGTCGCCCACGACAGCGCGTTGGCGTTGACGATGCCGCTCAGCGCACCCGACGTGCCACGCACCGCGAACCCGTTCAGGTCGATCGTCACGTTGTTCGCCGAGATCTCGATCCCGTGCTTGCCCGCGACGCCGTCGATGTTGCCCGTGAGGTAGTACGACCCTGGTTCGGAGATGTGGTAAAGGCTGTTCGCATCGCCGGGCGTGTTCGTCGCGTTGATCGCGATGCGGGGCTCAACTTCGGTCAGCGTCTTCATCGTCGAGGTCACCGGGCCCGGGGGCGGGTTCAGCGGTCCGCCGAACGAGAGGCCCGCGATCGCGATGATGGTGGCTGCGGTGATTGTCACTTTGGTGCTCGTGGTCTTCATGGACTTCTTCCCTTCGCGGTGTGCGGCGCCACGCCCGCGGCGCGGAGGCGCAGCGGTTCGCGGCGGATCAGTGATTGACTTCGCGACCATCTGACTCGGGCTTCCCGCACTCGCGGGCGGACGGACGGTCGACACACCCAATGCGCAATCCGGTGCGGATCCGGCCACAGATGCGCGGTGTGGAGACAGCTTTCGTCACCTGTTCTTCAATCGCAGCTCCAAGAGAACCCGCCTCAAACGCAAACAACCACGCGCCCGCGTGGTTGTCGCTCTTGCTTCGCCCCGCATTCGTCCTCAGCAGCCCGCGTCCCAGTGGGTGAAGAACGCGATCACGTCGTCTCCGTCCA
>JBMOHX010000742.1:0-1632 GCA_049317625.1 Phycisphaerales bacterium | reverse complement strand
GACGGCGGCCGCACGCCCTCACTCTGATCGGAGCGTGCATGCTCGACGTGCTGAACTTCATCAACGGCGAGTTCGTGCCCGCGAAGTCGGGCGCGTTCATCGATAACGTCGAGCCCGCAACCGGCAAGGTGTACGGACGCGTCGCATCAAGCTCGAAGGACGACGTCGACGCCGCCGTGAGCGCCGGCAAAGCCGCCTTCCCCGCGTGGAGCTCAACACCCACGGCCGAGCGCGCCAAGATCCTCACCAAGCTCGCCGACCTGATCGACTCCAACGCCGAACGCTTCGCACGCGCAGAGTCGATCGACTCCGGCAAACCCCTCTCGCTCGCACGCGCGATGGACATCCCCCGCGGCTCGGCGAACCTCCGCTACTTCGCGGGCCTCGTGCAGCACACGTCCTCTGACTTCCACGACCACGACGGCTCGGGAACCCCCGCCTTCAACTACACACTCCGCAAGCCCCGCGGCGTCGCGGGCATCATCTCCCCCTGGAACCTGCCCCTCTACCTCTTCACCTGGAAAGTCGCCCCCGCCCTCGCGACCGGCAACACCGTCGTCGGCAAGCCCTCCGAAATCACCCCCGTCACCGCCGCCATGCTCGGCGAACTGTGCGAGCAAGCCGGCATGCCACGCGGCGTGCTGAACATCGTGCAGGGGCTCGGCACCGACTGCGGCGGCGCGCTCGTGCAACACCCGGACGTCCCCGCTATCTCGTTCACCGGCTCAACGAAAGTCGGCCAGTGGATCGCGCAGCACGCGGGCCCCATGTTCAAGCGAGTGTCGCTCGAACTCGGCGGCAAGAACCCCTTCATCGTCTTCGAAGACGCCGACTTCACCAAAGCCGCCGACACCGCGGCACGCGCGGCATTCTCCAACCAGGGCCAGATCTGCCTCTGCGGCTCGCGCGTGCTCGTGCACGAATCTCGCTTCAACGACTTCGTCGCCGCGCTCGCCGATCGCGCCCGCGCACTCCGCGTCGGTGATCCGCTCGAAGCAACGACACAGCAAGGCGCTCTCACAAGCCGCCCCCACTTCGACAAAGTCGCGTCGATGGTCAAGACCGCGAAGGACCTCGGCGGCGTGATCCACTCCGGCGGCGAGCCGGTGAGCGCATCGGAGTTGCCCGACCGCTGCCGCGCGGGCTTCTTCTACCGGCCGACGGTGATCAGCGGCCTCGACCCCGCGTGCAGCGTGGAGCAGGAAGAGATCTTCGGCCCGGTGGTGACCGTCCAGCCCTTCAAGGACGAAGCCCACGCGATCTCGCTCGCCAACGGCACCAAGTACGGCCTCTCCGCGACGATCTTCACGAACGACGTGACGCGGGCCCACCGCGTCGCCGCGGCCGTGGACGCGGGCGTGGTGTGGGTGAACTGCTGGCTGGTGAGAGACCTGCGCACGCCCTTCGGCGGCTCTCGCGCCAGCGGCGTGGGGCGCGAGGGCGGCACGGAGGCCACGAAGTTCTTCACCGAACCCAAGAACGTCTGCGTGAGCATGTAGAACAAAGTCAGGAGCAGCGATGAGCGAGCGGATCGACAGCGCAAAGGCGGCAGAACCGGTCGGCCCCTACCCGCACGCACGGCGCGTGGGCAACCTCCTCTTCCTCGCGGGCGTCGGCCCCCGCCAGCGCGGC
>JBMOHX010000741.1:0-1636 GCA_049317625.1 Phycisphaerales bacterium | reverse complement strand
ACCACCCGACGTGGGCCAGGTGGTGCTCGCCATCGACCCTTCGGTCGCCATGGCCGACACCTTCCTCGACCGACTCGAGCACGAGTTCCGCACACTCGCCGACGAGCCCGGCGTTCGGCTCCCCGGCGATCGACGACGCGCCACTCGAGCGCGCACGGAGGCGGAGGGGGTCGACGTCCCCGACGACCTGATGGCGACGCTGCGGTCGTACGCCGCGCACGGCTCCCCTGCCCGACCGTGAGCTGCTGTTCCGTCAGATGGAACGGATGCCGTAGAATGGGCCGTTGGAGGTGAGATCCCGATGACCACCGTGCAATCGATCGACCGCGCGTTCTCCGTGCTCCGCTCCCTCACCGCCGGGCCTGCCGGCGTCACCGACATCGCTGAGCGCGTGCACCTGCCGAAGAGCACCGTCTCCCGCCTGCTGTCCACGCTCGAGGAGTTGGGCGCGGTGGAGCAGGTCTCGGCGGGCGGCGAGTACCGCATCGGGCTCGGGATGCTCGAACTGGCGGCCGCCGCCCGACCCGGTCGTTCGTTGGTGTCGGCAGCGCGGCCACATCTCGCCGAACTCAATCGGTACACGGGCGAGGCGGCGGGAATCTCGATTCCCGACGGCATCGACATGCTCTACCTGGATCAGCTCACGCCCGACTCGGAGTTGCAGGTGCGCGACTGGACCGGCCACCGTATTCCCATGCACGCCGTGCCCTCCGGCCATGTGGTGCTGGCCAACGATCGCGATTTGCTCGATCGGGTGCTCGCCACCGCGCTCGAACGATTCACCCCGCACACCGTCGTCACGTCCGCGCAGCTGCGCGAGCGGATGGCGCTCGTGCGCACCGAGGGCTATGCGTGGGCGTTCGAGGAGTTCGCCGATGGGCTCAACTCGGTGGCGGCCGCGGTGCGCGACGCATCGGGCAAGGTCATCGCGTCGCTCCACGTGTACGGGCCTGCGTCTCGCTTTCCGGGCGAGCACGACCCGGCGGAGGTGGGCGAGTTCGTGCTCGCCACCGCGCAGAAGATCCGCATCGACTGACAGGAACGAAGGAACAGCCCCTTGGAGCGTTACGACTACATCATCGTGGGTGGCGGATCCGCCGGATCCGCTCTGGCGAACCGTCTCAGCGCCGACCCGACGAACAAGGTCTTGGTGCTGGAGGCCGGTCGCCCCGACTATCGCTGGGATGTGTTCATCCACATGCCGGCGGCGTTGATGTTCCCCATCGGGAGCCGCTTCTACGACTGGAAGTACGAGAGCGAGCCGGAGCCATTCATGAACGGGCGTCGCGTGTACCACGCCCGCGGCAAGGTGCTCGGGGGGTCGAGCAGCATCAACGGAATGATCTTCCAGCGGGGCAATCCGCTCGACTACGACCGCTGGGCGAAGGAGAAGGGCATGGAGACGTGGGACTACGCCCACTGCCTTCCCTACTTCAAGAAGATGGAGACCTGCATCGCCGGTGCCGATGAGTGGCGCGGCGGCAGTGGCCCGCTGAAGTTGGAGCGCGGGTTGTCGGAGAACCCACTGATTCCCGCGTTCCTGGAGGCATGCCAGCAAGCGGGCTACCCGCTCACCGACGACGTGAACGGCTACCAGCAGGAGGGCTTCTCCCGATTTGATCGCAACGTGTACCGG
>JBMOHX010000740.1:0-1642 GCA_049317625.1 Phycisphaerales bacterium | reverse complement strand
GGCGCCGTATGCGGTGACAGCGCGCGACCTAGCCCCGACGGTCGGAGGGGTCGATCCACGCGTTACGGGGGTCCTCCGATCGACAAGGGGATTCTGGGCGGAAGATGCCGAACTCAACTCGTTCAGCTTCGTCGGACGGTTTCGGCAGGGCTACTACCCAAACTGGAATGGCACCGGCCGCGAGGCCGATTTCTTCCGGCTGGTTGGACAAGGCGACATGCATGCCGGATACGGGATCGCGCAGGGCGTGGATATCGCGTCGCCGGTCGTGTGGATGTACAACGTGGGCGGTAACGCCTTCAAGGTTGTCTCCGTGGATGTCGGCCAGATGGTGCGAGATGGCAACGAGTTGTTTTCGGTCAGCAATTCGGGAGAGACGCGATGCCGCGTCCTCACCATCACCGGTGCCGACGTCGCTGAGAACTTCGACATCGCCCCCACGGACAGCGAGCTCAAGCCGATACCCGGCATGGTGGTGTCGATTGACCCCGCAAACCCCGGCAAACTTGCGGTTTCGACTGCCGCCTACGACAAGAAGGTCGCGGGTGTGATCTCCGGCGCGAACGGCCTTGACGCGGGCGTCATCCTCGGCAAGGGGAACGCCGATCCGCTCATCGATGGGGAGCACCCCGTCGCGATGACGGGCCGGGTGTGGGTCTTCGCGGATCAGTCCGCGGGCGAGATCGCGCCCGGGGATCGGCTGACGACGTCGGGCAGCAAGCCCGGCTACGCGATGAAGGTCATCGACGAGGCCAAGGCCCCAGGCAGCGTGATCGGGAAGGCGATGACGGGGGTTGATGCCGCGACGGGGATGGTTTTGGTTTTGGTGAACTTGCAGTAGGAGGACGCATGCGAAACGCATTCACTATGGCATTGTTGGCTGTCGCGACGATCGTAAGCAACTGCGCTGGCCAGTGCGGCACGAGCCCTACAGACCGAGATGGAGACTGTATCGAGGACGCCTTCGAGGACCAGTTGCTCACTCGGTTTCGCCCGATCATTGTGACGGATCAGGTGCAGGGAGGCCCGTCCGAGTTTCGAGCGATTCCGGCCAACGCGAGCTACTTCCTCCAGCAGTGCGATCTCACGCTCCCCGGCCCCCAAGGAGGTTCAACAGTGCTGGTCTCTCGGCCGAGCGTGGACCAGTTGTCGGCAATTGTCGATGCGTTCGATCCCGAGGTCGCCTCGCAGCTTCAACTTGATTTTATCAACGAGAACGCAAAGTGGGGTGGGGTGCCGTTCGGCCACCCGTCGGGAATGCCGTGGAACGACGCGATCGCGAATGGGCATGGGGTGTACGGGCGTGTCTTCCGTCCGTTTGCCGCACAGTATCCTCAGTATTACTCGGTTCAGTACTACTTCCTGTTTACCTGGAATGAGACCGGCGATTGCGACGTTTTTAACAGCTATAGGCACGACGGCGACATCGTGTGTCTTGACTACGGTGTCGACTTGTCCTGGGACGGCGTGCCACGGATTGTTCACGCGATTTATCATGTCCATGGCGAGCGTTCATACATCACACGAGAAGCTCTCACTTTCTCCGCGGAGCGTCCCTACGCGTTCTTGGAACGCGGCACGCAAGAGCCGTGGCCCAACGCCGACACCGATGGCGCGGCTGGCTGGCCTGACACCGACGGCT
>JBMOHX010000739.1:0-1642 GCA_049317625.1 Phycisphaerales bacterium | reverse complement strand
CCTTCGCCGCTGAGCGCGACGACGTTGCCCGCGGCGCGCAGGGTTCGCGCGACGTGGTTGATGGCGACTTCGTTGGGCGTTGACATCGGGATCTGCGACGCGCGGGTCATCGCGTGCCAGCGTTCGATGAAGAGCTCGCGGGTGACGGGGGCTTCGGTGTGGTCTGTTGCGAGAGCCGCGGCGACTGCGCGAGCGGCGCGGAAGTCGTCGAGGTCGGTTGTCTCGGTGCGGGCGCCGGAGCAGTACGTGCGGAGCGAGCTGGTGGCTTGCATCGTCTCGAGCGCGATGATGGAGCTGTCGAGTCCGCCGGAGAGGAGCGAGCACATCGGGACGTCGCTGCGGAGGTGGGCGCGGATGCTGGCGCGGACGATGTCGCGCGTCGTGCCTTCGGGCGCTGGTGGGAGCGGCGTGGTGCCGGAGGCGAGTGCGCGATCGGGTTGGTCGAGCGCGATGAGGATCCACTCGCCGGGGCGGAGGGTGCGGATGTCCTCGTAGCAGGTGCGCGGGCCGAGCGGTGTGCGGATGGTGGAGAGGTAAGCGCGGAGGACGACCGGGTCGGGCTCGCGGGTGATACCGGGGCAATGCAGGAGCGGCGCGATCTCGCTGGCGAACGCGAAGCCGCCGGGTTCGGCGCGGGTGTAGTACAGGGGCTTGATGCCGAGCGGGTCGCGTGCGATGAGAAGTGTGCGGTCGGCGGTGTTGAAGTAGGCGAGGGCGTACATGCCGCGGAGGAGGGGGAGTGCGTCGCGGCCTTTGGCGTCGAGGAAGGCGAGGAGGGTTTCGGTGTCGGAGCGGGTGCGGAAGTCGTGGTCGAGGGAGGCGCGGAGATCGGTGTCGTTGTAGAGTTCGCCGTTGTAGACGAGGGTGCCGCGGGCGGAGCGCATGGGTTGTGCGCCGGCGTCGGTGGGATCGATGACCATGAGGCGCCGGTGGGCGAGGGCGAGATTCTCGAAGGACCAGAGGCCGTGGCTGTCGGGGCCGCGGTGGGTCATGCGGTCGCGGCACTCGATGGCGAGCGCGAGGAGCCCATCGTCGGGCGGGTGCCCGGCGTTTCGCGGCCGAATGAGACCGAAGATCCCGCACATGGCAAAGAGATCGGTCAGGCCGGGCCGCGTTCAACAACGCGAGCGTGGGATCAGAGCCAGAGTTGAACGACGAGCTGCGGCTCTTTGGTTTTGCCCTGCCACTCGCCGACGGTGGAGTTGACGAACTTCACGTCGTACTGCGGGTGGGCTTCGAGCCACTCGTTGATCTGCTGATCGAGGAAGGCGAGGCTCTCCTCGTTCAGCTTGCCGTGGAAGGTTTTGACGTGGACCGCGCCGGTGCCGGTGTTGTTGGCGGGTCGCTTCCAGGTCTCTTCGCCCTTGCGGAAGCCGGCGAGTCCTTGCGAGAAGGACTGGATCTTGGGCGGGGCGGGCTCTGGGGGGAGGCCGCCGATGGGGCGGGCGGGGAGGCCACCTGGGGAATCGGGGGCCAGGAGCAAGACGGTCTTCATACATGCACCTCCGAGAATGAGAGGGCCGAACGAGCGAGCGAATGCTGGTCGGAGCATACCAGCAAATGGGTGGGTCTCGCGTTTCGGTGGTGCCGATTTGGAGAGGGTGAGGGGCGATCGGTTCAGGTGTGCGCGGGTGGCGCGGGG
>JBMOHX010000738.1:0-1644 GCA_049317625.1 Phycisphaerales bacterium | reverse complement strand
TCACCAAGGGTGCGGACCTACGCAGGCCCTGGGCGCAACCCCCGGGCCGATCCCACCTCTCATGAGCCAAACAAATCGTTCAAACACCAAAACTATTCCGTACACCCATTTGACAATACCTTTTACATACCGTACGCTTTACCCATGGAATCCGTCCATGCCAACCCCATCCCCCTGGCCGCACCAAACTCCCCCCTCAACGCGCTCCTCAACAGCTTCTTCGACCCTGGCCACACCCTCCAAACCATCGCCAAGTCCCTCGGCCTCACCCTCGAAGGCCTTCTGAACTACATCGCCACCCCCGAAGTCGCAGCCGCCATCGACCACGCCGAAGCCGTGATGCACCGCCGCGCCGCCAACCGCGCCACCGCCGCCATCGAGCAGGTCCTCTACCAACTCCAATCCCTACCACCCATCCCCGCCGCGCCTTCCCAATCCGACACCGACCGTCACCGCAAAAACCTCGAAGCCTCCCGCCGCGCCGCGGACCTCCTCCGCAAGACGATCTCGCCTCACCGCGACAGCGCGGCACGGGCACCCGGCCAGCGCTCAACCACCGCTCGCACCACGGAACGCACCGCGACCCCGCAAGCTGCCGCTTCTGTGCACACCAATCGAGAACAACCCCGTCCCGGAACCTCCACCGACTCCCGCCCGCCGTGGAACCAGCCCGCGATCTCGTTCAGGCCCCCCCCGCCCACCGCGACCCCAGCCGCTCCTCTCCACCTCGCAAGCAGCGCGGGCACCTGCACCCCGGGCACCCCAGTCTCACCCGAAATGCGCCGCACACTCGACCGCATGGCCGAGCGCAACCCCGACCTCTACCACCAAGCCCCCGCGCTCTTCGGCACCCCATACACCCGCGGCCAAGCCGGCTAGTCGGCAGCGTGCTCGCGCGATCACCGGTCGCCGCGTTGTCACACCGACGTACTCCCAAAACTGAGACGACGTGTTCTCACACCCCAACAGAGGTGCCCGCTACCGATTTTCCCCGGGGCAGACCCCCGCTTGTGGCCCGCCGGAAACTCGAAGGACAGTTCTTGCGAAAGCACGCGCCCCGTCGTGATCAACGCGAGCCCCGCTCGCTCAGCCCCCTACCCTTGCGTATGACAACGCTTCGCTTCGCCCTCTTGGCAATCGGGCTCGCGTCGCTGGCCCTCCTTGCCGCGTGCAAACGCGATGACATCCGATCGTACAGCACGCCGAAAGAGCCATCCTCCGCGACCGCCGCCGCCAGCGCGGACGCCCCCCGGCCCGAGCCCACGGCCAGCGTCACCTGGACTCTCCCTGACGGCTGGAAGGAGATTCAGACGGACGAGCCGATGCGCATCGCCACGATTCAAGCCGCCGACCAGCAGGTCTTGATCTCGGCCTTCCCCGGTGACGTCGGGGGCCTCGTCGCCAACGTCAACCGGTGGCGCGGCCAGCTCGGCCTCCAACCCGCCGACGAAGCCCAGATCCTCGCCTCGCTCAAAACCGAGTCGATCGAAGGCGTCAAGGTCTCAAACCTTCGTATCGTCGGCGACTCTGGCTCCGACATGCTCGCCGCGATCATCAATCCCGGCGACGGCAAGACCTGGTTCGTAAAATGCACCGCCCCCGCCGCCGCGGCGACCTCGCTCGAAGCCCAGTTCGTGGCCTTCA
>JBMOHX010000737.1:0-1648 GCA_049317625.1 Phycisphaerales bacterium | reverse complement strand
TGCCGGCCGACCTCCCGACCACCGTCATCCTCTGCCGATGGGCGACGCCGGAGGGCTCGACGCTCGCGGAACTCGCGTCGTCCGGGTTGGTTCGATCGGTGTTCGGGCGCAGCGCCTCGGAGTCGATGCTCGAAGCCCTCGGCCGCGGAAGCGACCTGATCGGCGACGGCGTCGTCACGAAGGACTCCGCGTGCGCCACCGACGCCTCCGAGTGCATCGTGGTCGACGCCGACCACCGTTCGGCCCTCCAGCCGCGCCGGATCATCGACGTCATCAGCCCGATGTTCCTCTGCGACGACGACCCGACCTTCGAGCCCCCGGGCATCGAGGTGATCCTCCGCCGGCTCCGCAGGGAGTAGTGGCTCGGCCCGCCGCGCCGAATCTGTTGCGGGCGTTTCCAAAATTGTGGGTGACTGCCGCGGCTCTTCTCCGGTTCCATGAAGGAGACTGGATCCTGTCGGACCGGTCATGGACGCATCGCTTGCATTTGGGAGAACGAACATGAACATCCACACGATCAGCGCCGCCCTGGGATTGGTCCTTACCGCTTCCGCCTTCGCGCAGTCTGTGCAGACGCACCGCGCCATCGGCACGATCGGCTACGAGGTTGCCTACGAGATGCAGAGAACTGAAGACGGCGGCTACGTCACCGTCGGCCGCATCGGGGTCAGCCCGACCGTGCCAGCCGACATCCACGTCGTGAAGTACGACCGCTTCGGCAACACAACCTGGTCCCGGCGCTACGGCTCGGTGAACCAGGCTCCCGACGTCGGCCACAGCATCCAGCAGACCCCCGACGGCGGCTACGTCGTCGGGTTCGAGAGCACGACCGTCTCCAACCGCCCGGGTCTGGGCATGATGCGCCTCACCGCCGCGGGCGGCGTGGTGTGGACCCGCGTCTACACGGGCACGCCCTTTATCGATTCGCCGGCGGGCGTGCAGGTTCTGCTGCTCGAGGACGGCACGCTGGCCGCGATCGGGCGGCTGCAGTCGGCCGCGGGGGCGATCAACCCGATGCTCATCCGCGCCCAGCCCACCGGTGCGCCCATCTCGCAGTCGCGCTACGTCATTCCGAACGTGCCGGAGTTCAGCTTCACGGACATCATTCAGGACGGACCGGAGTTCGCCATCGCCGGGTGGCACCTCGCCAACGCGAACTCCGTTCGCCAGCCGATGCTCGTGAACACCGACCTCGCCGGAAACATCGCCTGGGCCAACGAGTACACCCTCCCCGGCGTCGCCCTCGCCACCGCCGATGCCATCACCCGCACCCGCAACGGCTACGCCTTCGCGGGCCGGAACGACACCGTCGCCGGCGGCCTGCTCGGTCTCGCGGCCGAGGTCAACCTCGCCGGCATCTTCCAGTGGGGCCGCGCGATCCGCGAGTTCCGTGTCGGCATCTCCGCGGCGGACACCAACGAGAGCAGCGTCTTCTTCTACGGCGAGCGCGAGGGCTTCGGTGAATCGATGATGATCGAGTTCGGCCCCGCGGGCGGGCTGCGTAACTCGATGTGGTACACCCCGTTCAACAGCAACACCAACGGCCACGACATCATCGCACTCCCCTGCGACCGCGGTCTGGCGATGACCGGTGAGACCGCCTTCCAGAGCACCGGCCAGCAGGACATCCACTTCCTCCGCTCGGGCC
>JBMOHX010000736.1:0-1648 GCA_049317625.1 Phycisphaerales bacterium | reverse complement strand
TGAGGCTGTCGTGGAGAATTCACGTGCCCCGAGACTCTTCAACGAACAAAGAGAAATCAAGCCCCGGAGCAGAGCGCGGGCTGCCGCGCGACTAACGCCGGCAAGTCATTTCTCCCAATGACCATCCGCCCGGTCGAGGCCGCGGACCAAACTTGAGCGGTTTGGGTGCCTGACCGGACCGTTGAGCCAGTATGCATCGGCCGCTCGGCCAGCTGAGGCAATGAGAAGACTGGACTGTGACCGCGATTCCTCGAGCGGCATGGATGACTCCCTCCGTTCCCGCATTATACGGAAAGCGATAGCGACCCTTTCTGGTGAACCCGCGTTCACCTGCCGTGCTGCAACGCCTGCTTGGGGTGGCAGGACATGTTTGAACGCCGCCATTACTTTGACCAGCTTGGACTTGGAGTTTCCGACGCCGACGATCGAGAGATCTCTGTGATCGCTGTTGAACCACATTTCAGATGTCGTAAGTGCTTGCTTAGAAACGAGAAAGCCCTTCGATGTGCACATCGAAGGGCTTTACTCTGAACAAAGTCGGGGTGAGAGGACACGGTTTGAACTTTTTTTGGAGGGATTCCGCCTTTGGACGTCAGGAACGCGGTTTTTGCTGAGCGTGAAGTCGTGAAAGACCGATGGACAACCTCCGCGTTCCCTTCACACCCTGCCCCATTCTGAAGAGCTTCTGCCCGCCGAGCGAACGGTGGTCGCCGCGGGGCCTGTTGACTGGGAACCTCCGCACTGCAGGACGCCTCTCAAAGATCGTGGGCACGCGGCCTTCTCCCGTCGAGTGCCGCCGCAAGTTTCTTCCCAAGGAGTACCGCGCATGTTCCTTCGAATGGTCTACGACGACAAACTGGCCGAGGCCGCATATCTGATCGGGTGCCAACGCACCGGGGAAGCGATCGTGATCGACCCTGAGCGCGACGTGGACCGCTATGAGAAGATCGCGGCGGCCAACGGTCTGCGAATCGTCGCCGTGGCCGAGACGCACATCCACGCCGACTTCATCTCGGGCGGGCGAGAGCTGGCTGAGAAGGGCGCGAAGGTCTATGTCTCCGATGAGGGGGACGCCGACTGGAAGTACCAGTGGCTCGACAAGAAGATGGGCGGCGGCGAGTACAACTACCGGATGCTCAAGGACGGCGACACGTTCATGGTCGGCAACATCGAGTTCAAGGCCGTCCACACGCCCGGGCACACCCCCGAGCACCTCTGCTTCATGGTGACCGACCGTGGCGGCGGCGCAGATAAGCCCATGGGCGTGGCGACGGGCGACTTCGTGTTCGTCGGCGATCTCGGAAGGCCCGACTTGCTGGAGTCCGCCGCAGGGTTTGCGGGCAAGGCCGATCCATCGGCGCATCGGCTCTATCAGACTGTGCGGAAGTTCATGGCGTGGCCTGACTACTTGCAGGTGTGGCCCGCGCACGGCGCGGGGAGCGCGTGCGGTAAGGCGCTGGGTGCGGTGCCCCAGAGTACGGTCGGCTACGAGAAGATGTTCAACGCCTCGGTGCTCGCAGCCAAGACCGAGCAGGGGTTCGTTGACTTCATCCTCGACGCCCAGCCCGAGCCGCCGCTCTATTTCGCTCGCATGAAGCATGACAACAAGGTGGGCCCGAAAGTGCTCGGCGGAGTTCCAACCCCGCGC
>JBMOHX010000735.1:0-1658 GCA_049317625.1 Phycisphaerales bacterium | reverse complement strand
GACGGTCCGCCGTTGGTCACCAGACTCCACTGTGTAGAGCCGGCGTTCAGGCCCCAGGTGTCACCGAAGAACTGACCGCCCGAGCTGCCGCCGAAGAGCAGCATCCTGCCGCCGACCGGGTCGAAGACCATCGCCGCGCCGGACCGGGCCGCCGGGCCGAGCTGAGCGATGCGAGTCCAAGTCGTGCCGTCCCAGCGCCACGTTTCAGAGGAGGGAGAGCCGCTCTGGAGTTCGCCGCCGAACAACAGAGTCGCGGAGCGAGAGGAGTCGTACGCCGACGCGTACGTGTGGCGTGCCGAAGGACCGGCGACGGCGCGGGAAGCCCACGCCGAGCCGTTCCACTCCCAGGTATCCGCGAAGACGCGGTTGTTGGAGACGTCACGGCCGCCGAAGAGGACACCGAGCCCACGGACGGAATCAAACACGAGCGAAGCATCGTCACGCGCCCCGGGAGCGGACCCCGCGGCCTGAGCCCACGTGGTGCCGTTCCAGCGCCACGTCTCGCGGCTCACTGTGTTCTGCGCGACATCGGTCATGCCGCCGAACACGATGGTCTCGAGACGCACGGGGTCGTACATCATGGCGTGATCCACGCGGCAGCTGGGGCCGGTGGTCGCCACCTGAGTCCAAGAGGGGGAACCGAAGACATCCAAAGAACGACGGGCGCTTTCGATCTGACCGCATGTGTTGGAAACCACGCAGTAGAACTGACCGGAATCTCCGGCTGAGACCCCGGAGAGCGACAGCCGATCCGTGGTGGCACCGCTTACGAAAGCGGCTCCACCCGCCCGCGCGGCTCCGTCAGTCAACACCCCGAGGCCGACCTTGTGCCACTGGAATGTCGCGGGGGAACCCCCACTGACGCAGATAAGGAAGCTGGTGTCCGCAGCGCTGCAGACCGATCCACCGCCCTGAAGACAGTCGATCGAGGGGTTATCTGTGCTGTCGCACACGTCGCCGAGGCCGTCGCCGTCACAGTCGGCCTGGTTGGGATTGGCGGCGTTGGGGCAGTTGTCCGGGCCGTTGGTGCTGAGGGTGAAGCCCGGGGGAACGGTGTTGCCGAAGCAGGCACCGGTGTCGACGAGGGATGTAGAGTTGCGGATGCCGTCGTTGTCAGTGTCGGGATAGGCCTGACGACGCCACGCCTGGTTGTTGAGGGGAGCGCAGTCGTTGGCGTCGAGCACGCCGTCGTTGTCGTCGTCGAGATCGCAGGCGTTGCCTTGGTTGTCGGTGTCGGTATCAAGCTGATCCGGGTTCGCGACGTTCAGGCAGTTGTCGGGCCCGTTCTCGTTGAGGGTGTAGCCCGAGGGCGCGGTGTTGCCGAAGCAGGCCCCGGCGTCCACAAGGGTTGTGGAGTTGCGGATCCCGTCGGTGTCAGGGTCGGGGTAGGCCAGACGGCGCCAGACCTGGTTGTTCGCGGGAGCGCAGTCGGCCGCGTCCGGCGTGCCGTCACTATCGCCGTCGATTTCAGTAGGATCGCAGACAGCTCCGATGCCGTTGTTGTTGGAATCGAGCTGGTCCGTGTTCGCGCGATCAGGGCAGTTGTCCGGCCCGTTGATGTTGAGCGTGAAGCCCGAGGGAGCGGTGTTGCCGAAGCACGTGCCGGTGCTCACGAGGGAGGTGGAGTTCCGCACGGTGTCGAGGTCAGGATCCGGGTA
>JBMOHX010000734.1:0-1677 GCA_049317625.1 Phycisphaerales bacterium | reverse complement strand
CATCACGTCTCGAACGTGGCCGGGTGATGGTGCGCTGAGGACAATCTGAAGCACCTATCGACGCCGGCCCCGTGCCGGCGTCGTTCGTTTCCGGGTGGGAGCGTTCGGCGGCGGATCTCGGGGTCGGCACGGAGATCCGTATGCCGACCGATCAACCTGAACGACCGCTGAAACTCGCCCTGCCCAAGGGCCGCATGCAGGAAGGGATCTTCCGGCTCTTCACCGAGGCGGGGATCAGTGTGCGCTCCGACAGCCGCGGCTACCGGCCGCAGATCTCGCTCCCGGGGGTCGACGCGAAGATCCTCAAGCCACAGAACGTCGTCGAGATGCTGCAGGCTGGCTCGCGGGACGTCGGGTTCGCGGGGGCCGACTGGGTTCGCGAGCTGAACGCGGACCTCGTCGACGTGCTCGACACCGGGCTCGATCCGGTGCGGCTGGTTGCGGCGGCACCCGCGTCGATGTTGGAGAACGGCCAGATGCCGCGACGGCCGGTGGTGGTGGCCTCCGAGTACGAGCGGATCACGCGCGAGTGGATCGCCGCGCGGGACCTCCGCGCGACCTTTGTCCGTTCCTACGGCGCAACCGAAGTCTTCCCGCCCGAAGACGCCGACTGCATCGTCGACATCGCGGCCAGCGGCGAGACCCTGCGGGCTCAGAACCTCGTGGTGTTCGACGAGCTGATGCGATCCTCGACCCGCCTCTACGCGAACCCCAAAGCGCTGAGAGAACCCGGCGTCAAGACCGCGATCGACCGTCTCGTGCTGTTGCTCCGGTCGGTGCTCGAGGCCCGTCAGCGCGTGATGCTCGAGGTCAATGTGACCGCCGCGGACCTCGAGCGCGTCATCGCCGCTTTGCCCTGCATGCGCGAACCCACGATCTCGCAACTCCACGGCGGCGCTGGGTACGCCGTCAAAGCCGCGGTCCCCCGGAGCCAACTGCCCCTGGTGATACCCGAACTCAAGGCCCGTGGCGGCACGGACCTCATCGTCACCCAACCTACGCAGATCATCCCGTGAGCGAACCCATGACAACGCTGAAGAGCAGGCTGAACGCGAGACCGTACACCAAAGGCGCTGCGCGCGAGGGGATCGACCTCTGGCTCGACGCGAACGAGGGCGCGATGGTGCTGACCGACGACGAGGTCGCGCGGGCCGCGGCCCGCGCGTGCGTCCGGCGGTACCCGGATGCGTCAGCGTTGGAGCAGGAGATCGCGGCGCGGCTGGGTGTGCCCCCGGCGTGCGTCGTCGTCACCGCGGGCGGTGACGCGGCGATCGACCGCGTCTGCCGCGCGTTCATCGAGCCCGGGAGCGAGGTGGTACTGCCGACACCGACATTCGAGATGATCGGGCGGTACGCCCGGAGCGCGGGTGCGCAACTCCGCGAGGTGCGATGGGAGGACACGGAGTTCCCTGTCGGCGAAGTGGTGCGTGCCGTGAGTGCGCGGACAGCGATGATCGCCGCGGTCTCCCCCAACAACCCGACGGGCGCGGTGGTGCGGGCGGCGGACCTGTTGACGCTGAGCGCCGCCGCGCCGGATGCCCTGCTGCTTGTCGACCTTGCCTACACGGAGTTCGCCGAGGTCGACCTCACGCCGGTGGCGGTCGCGCTACCGAACGCGGTGGTGATCCGCACGTTCTCGAAGGCCTACGGGCTCGCGGGGATCCGAGTGGGATACGC
>JBMOHX010000733.1:0-1678 GCA_049317625.1 Phycisphaerales bacterium | reverse complement strand
GGCCGGATCGCGAAGGGCCGTATCCGCCTCGCGGACGGGTCGATGTGTGACGACTTCGGCCAGCCAGCGCCCGGGTACCCGGATGTGCGTGTTCAGGTGACCGACGCACGGTTCTACGGCGCGGTCGCCCTGGGCGGCAGCACCGGTGCGGGCGAGGCCTACACCAACGGCTGGTGGACCACCGACGATCTCGTCGGGCTTATCCGCCTCTTCGTGCTCAACGGTGATGCCCTCTCGGGCATCGACTCCGGGTGGGCCCGCCTCTCGATGCCTCTCTACCGGCTGGCTCGTTTGTTCAGCCGCAATACCACGCGCGGCTCGAAGCGCAACATTGCCGCGCACTACGACCTCAGCAACGACTTCTTTACCCTCTGGCTCGACCGCTCGATGATGTACTCTTCCGCGATCTACCCCGACGATCGCGCAACGCTCGAAGACGCGCAGGCCCACAAGCTGCGGGTCATCGGCCGCAAGCTCGGCCTGAGCGCCGGTGATCACCTCCTCGAAATCGGAACAGGGTGGGGGAGTCTCGCCATCACCGCTGCCCGCGACTTCGGCTGCCGCGTGACCACGACGACCATCTCCGCGGAGCAGGCCCGCTACGCCCGCGCGGCGGTCACCGCCGCGGGACTCGCCGATCGCGTTCGAGTCGAAACCCTCGACTACCGCGAACTCGAACGCGCCTTCGGCGCCGGCAGCTTCACGAAGCTCGCGTCGATCGAAATGGTCGAGGCCGTGGGGGCGGACCACCTCGATACGTATCTCTCGACCTGCTCCCGTATGCTGGGTCCGGACGGCCTGGCGCTGATCCAGGCGATCCTCATCCGAGACCAGCGCTATGCCGCGGCACAGCGTGAGCCAGACTTCATCCAGAAGCACATCTTCCCCGGGAGCTTCATCCCGTCGCACGCGGTCATCGCCGCGGCCGCCGCGCGCGTCTCCGAGTTCACGATTGCGCACTACGCCTCGTTCGGCGAGCACTACGCCAGAACACTCCGCGAGTGGCGGGCGCGATTCATGGATGCACGGGACCGCGTCGCGGCTCTCGGCTTCGACGATCGCTTCCAGCGTATGTGGGAGTTTTACCTCGCCTACTGCGAAGGTGCGTTTGCGGAGCGTCACATCACCGTCGGACAGTTCGTCTTCCGCAAGCCCGGCGACCGCGTCGGTGCCGAGTGCTTCGAGCACGGCGTGCGGGGATGAAGGTCTCCAAGCTCCTCAACTTCGCCGTCTTTCACGGCGCTTGGCTGGCTGCTATGTTCGTTGCCGCGGCGGGTCGGCCACTCATCGCCACGCTCGCGCCCGCCGCCGCCGTTACCCTCCACCTCTGGTGGGCCGGTGAACACCGTCGGAAGGAGCTGACGATCGTCGCGTCGGCCGCCGCGGCAGGCTTGCTGCTCGACGGCCCGGCGATCCTGCTCGGCCTGTACTCCACCTCGCACGGCACGACGATCACGTCCATCATCTGGTTCGTTGCCCTCTGGGCCAACTTCGCCACCACGCTGAACTCGTCGCTCGCCTGGCTGAACGGCAAGCTGTGGGTTGCGGTCGTCTTCGGCGCGATCGGCGGACCGTTGGCCTACTACGGTGGCCAGAAGATCGGCGCTGCGGCCGTTTCAGATACCTGGACGTCTTGGCTGTGGATCACGCTGGAGTACGCCCTCGCGACTCCGGTTCT
>JBMOHX010000732.1:0-1683 GCA_049317625.1 Phycisphaerales bacterium | reverse complement strand
GGCACGGGCCGAGTCGAGCAGTTCGTCGGTGATCTCCGCCGCGTCCGCGTAGGCGAGGTTGCAGTAGGTCATGCCCGTGCCGGTTGCGGCGGCCTGTTCGTTGTACTCCGGGTGCTCGGCGGGCTTGCGGAAGTTGATGACCACGTCCACTCCGGCTGATTTGAGCCCGGCCAGTTGCCCGGCGTCGGGCTGCGTGAGGATGAAGCGGTGCGGCACGCCGCCGATCGCGAGTTCCGGGGCCGGGAGCGGGTCGCCGACCTTAGCGCGTGCGGTCGGACGCGGCGCGGCTTTGTGCCCCTCGCGGACAAACTCGCTCACGCCCATCGCGTGCGAGCGGAGGAGCGCGACGGCCTCTGGGTCCGCGCTGCTCTCGACGATCTTCACGCCCTTGTCCGTCGGCGTCACGTCGATCGTGACCGCCCCGTGCTTCTTGAAGAGTTCCGCGAAGACCGGGTCCCAGAAGCGGACCTGAGCGCCAACCTTCATTCGGGCCTGCATCGCCTTGGCGTGTTCGATGATGCGGGCCGCGACGATGGGGTCGTTGCTCTCGGTGGTCGCTTCGACGATGCCCCGGCCATCCTTCTCGCTGTGCACGAGCGTGCGGCGGATCGCGGCGTGATCGCTCAGCAGTTGCTGCCAGCCATCGCGGTCCTTGGCGACGGTGTTCACGTTCGCGTAAGGGTCGCTGGCGGCCATCGCGGCCGCAGCGGGGACCGCTGGAGATTCCGGCGGCGCGTTCTGCTGGCCGGTGGATCGCGCGGTGCCCGCGCACGAGGTGAGCGTGCCGAGCGCGAGCAACCCAACGAGGGCGAGTGGTGGCAACGGGGCGTAACTGTTCATGTGGTGACTCCTGAAAGACTCAGCGAAGGCGGCCCGCAGCGCGGACCGCGACAGAACCAACTATCTGGACGCGACATTGCACGTCGAGATCTTGAACGGCATGTACGCCGGGCACATGCCCAGCGCGGCGGTGCCAAGCATGACGACGCCGACGACAGCGGCGACGATCCCCCACACCGCGCCCGCCATCACGCCCAGCGTGGTGAACGCGAACACCAGCGCGACGATGCCGATCACAGCGCGGACGGCGCGATCAGCGGTTCCAACGTTTGTACATTTGCCCATGACCAATACTCCTTGAATGAATGAACGAGTCTCGAAGAACGAATGAAACGGCGGCTGGTGCGTACCTCAGTGCGCGATCGGGTGGGCCGCGAAGTGCTCCAGCGCGGCGGCGACGATCGTGGTGTACGTGTACACCGGCCCGCCGCCCATCATGACCGCAACGCCCGCCGCGTCCATCACTTCCCTGGGCGTCGCCCCAGCCCTCAGACATTTTTCAACGTGCGTGAAGATGCACGGCTCACAGCGGACGGCGATGCCGATGCCCAGCGCGACGAGCTCCTTGTGCTTGACGGCGAGCCCGCCGTCAGCGGCAGCGTCCTTCATGAGCCCCTGAAAGAACAGCCCAAAGGCCTTGCCGATGTCGCCGCCGCCGGACGCGGCTTTCATGGCGTGCATCTTGGCGGGCCAGGTTTCATAGAAGTTGGTGGCGTTGTTCTGCATGGTGCTGCTCCGGAAAGGGAAGTACGCGGCGGTTGGCGGCTCGGCGAGAAGCCGGGCCGAAGACGACGGCCTCAACGCCGCACCCACTCTTCAGAGGCGTACAGAGGCGGTGAGGTT
>JBMOHX010000731.1:0-1689 GCA_049317625.1 Phycisphaerales bacterium | reverse complement strand
GAGTTCATGGCGGGGCCCACGGTCGCCGAGAATCAGGGGGGTGCACGACCGCTGCCTTCTCGGCCCACGCTTGTGGGGTCGACGATCGGACCGTTCAAGCTTCTTGAGCTCATCGGTGAAGGTGGGTTCGGCTCGGTGTACATGGCGGAGCAGACCAGCCCGATCCGCCGGCGCGTGGCTGTCAAGGTGCTCAAGCCGGGGATGGATAGCCGCCAGATCATCGCGAGGTTTGAAGCAGAGCGGCAGGCGTTGGCGCTGATGGATCACCCAAACATCGCGAAGGTGCTCGACGCCGGTACGACACCGCCGGAACTCGGCGCATTGCCCTACTTCGCGATGGAACTCGTGCGCGGCGTGCCGATCACGCGATTCTGCGACGAGGCGAAGCTGTCGCCGCGGCAACGGCTCGAACTGCTGGTTCCGGTGTGCAACGCGGTGCAGCACGCGCACCAGAAGGGCATCATCCATCGGGACATCAAGCCGAGCAACGTGATGGTCACGCTGCACGACGGGAAGCCTGTGCCCAAGGTGATCGACTTCGGGATCGCCAAGGCGACGGGGATGGCTCTCACGGACAAGACCGTTTTCACGGAGTTCCGGCAGTTGATCGGAACGCCCGCGTACATGAGCCCCGAGCAGGCGGAGATGAGCGGGCTCGACGTGGATACGCGGAGCGACGTCTACTCCCTCGGCGTGTTGATTTACGAGTTGCTCACCGGGAGCACCCCGTTTGAAACAGCGGACCTGCTGCGGGCTGGTGTTGCTGAAATGCAGCGGATCATCCGCGAGCAGGAGCCGCCCAGGCCCAGCACGCGCGTGAGCACGTCGGGCGATCGCCTTGTGACGATTGCGGATCAGCGGTGCACACGACCCGAGCGGCTCTCGGGGCTGGTCAAAGGTGAGATCGACTGGATCGTGATGCGGGCGATGGAGAAGGATCGTTCCCGTCGATACGACTCCGCTGCGGCGTTGGCGGCGGACGTTGATCGCTACCTGACGGGCGAGGCGGTGCTGGCGCGGCCTGCAAGCCGTTCGTACCGGTTGCGCAAGCTGGTGTTGCGGAACAAAGTGATGACGGTGGCGGTGCTGGGGATCACGGCGGCGCTGACAGGGGGTCTGGCCGCGGCGAGCGTGGGCTTTTATAGAGCATCAGAGGAACGCGACCGCGCGGTGCGTGCAGAGGGTGAACAGTCTGCGCTTCGCGTCGCCGCGGACGCCGCGCGGGTGGATGCGCAGCAGGAGGCTGCCCGAGCGGAGGCCATGCTGGCGTTCAGCGATTCGATGATCGGTTCGTCCAACCCTGATGTTACGAACACCGCGCAGACCACGGCGCGGGAGATGCTGGATCAGGCGGCCGCGCGGGCCGAAGGCTTCTTCAAGGGCCAGCCCGAGGCCGAGTTCGCGGTGCGGGTTCGGATCGGCAAGGCGTACTGGGCGCTGCGAGACTTTGCGGCCGCGATGGCGCAGTTTGCTCGCGCGGATGAGTTGACAAAGCAGTTCGACTCACACACCGCGCTTGATCGGTACGAGTTGTACTGGCCGTACGCGGTTGCGAACTCGTTCAGGGGGCCCGAGTCGCCGCGCCGGCCGAATCTGATGTTGGATGTCGCGGCCCGGGAGCTTCTCAGTCCGTCTCATCCGGTGGTGTCAACCACGCTCGAATCGATGCGGGCGACCGGCGTGATCTGG
>JBMOHX010000730.1:0-1690 GCA_049317625.1 Phycisphaerales bacterium | reverse complement strand
AGGCCGCACGCTCGCAGGGGACCCACGCCCGGTACCACAACGTGTACGGGATGCAGATGATCCGCGGCACGCGCGAGGGGATCGCCGCGGTCAACCCGGACAAGCGGCCCTTCGTGCTCAGCCGCGCGAACTACATCGGCGGGCAGCGATACGGAGCGACTTGGACAGGCGACAACACCGCGGACTGGGCCCACCTGGAAGAGTCGGTGCCGATGTCGCTGAACGTCAGCTTGTCTGGCCAGCCGTTCATCGGGCCGGACATCGGCGGCTTCGCGGGCAACGGCGACGGGAAGCTCTTCGCGCGGTGGATGGGCTTTGGCGCGATGCTGCCTTTCGCGCGCGGGCACACGGGGAAGGGGAACATCGACAAGGAGCCGTGGTCGTTCGGGCCCGAGGTCGAGGAAGTATGCCGGGAAGCGTTGAACCGCCGGTATCGGCTGATGCCCTACTACTACACGCTTTTCCACGAAGCCTCGACGACGGGTATGCCCGTGGTGCGTCCGCTGTTCTTCGCGGACCCCGCCGACTCTGTGCTGCGGAGCGAGGACGATTCGTTCCTCCTTGGCGACGGCTTGCTCGTGGAATGCCAGATGGTCCCAGATGCGAGCCGTGTGCCGGTGCGCCCCAAGGGCGTGTGGCGTGAGATCGAGGCGCATGCGTCGGCCGACTTGCCGCGGCTGTTCGTGCGAGCGGGCGCCATCGTGCCGATGGGGCCGGCGATGGAGTACGTCGATGAGAAGCCGCTGAACCCGCTGACGCTCGTGGCGTGTCTTGACGAGACGGGCACCGCGGCGGGCTCGCTCTACGAGGACAAGGGTGATGGCCTTGACTACGCGAAGGGGGCGTACCTCCTGTCGTCGTATCTTGCGAAGCGCGAGGGCAACCGCGTCACGGTGACGCTGGCCCGCGCGGATGGTTCGTTCTCCCGACCCGCGCGGGGCGTCGAGATGCATTTGCTGCTGAACCCCGAGGGCGCGGTCCGCGCGCTGAACGGCGCCGCCGACTTTGCAACCGCTGTTGCGGCGTTCAACACGAAGCACGCGGCGGAAGGGCTCGTGCTCGGCGGGTGCGTCGGCCATCGCCGCAATGTACGACCGGCCCCCCGGTGCTCGCGCTCAAGGCGATCGGCAACGACGGCGCGGCGATCACGCTCACCATCCCCGAGGGCTTCGCGCCGTGAGCGTGCCGAGCGCGGTCTGCGTCTTCTGCGGCGCATCGGCGGGTCGCCGGCCGGAGTACGCGGACGCCGCGCGACAGCTGGGCTCGCTGATCGCTCGCGCGGGTTCGACGCTCGTGTACGGCGGCGGGCGCGTCGGGCTCATGGGGTGCGTCGCGGATGGCGCGCTCGAGAGCGGCGGGCGGGTTGTCGGGGTGATCACCGAGCAACTCATGGACCGGGAGCTCGGTCACCGCGGCATCGCGGAGCTGCTCGTGGTGCCGACGATGCACGAGCGCAAGGCGATGATGGCGGATCGCGCCGAGGGCTTCGTCTCACTCCCGGGCGGGCTGGGCACGTTCGACGAGTTGTTCGAGATCTTGTCGTGGGCCCAGCTCGGCATTCATCAGAAGCCGGTCGGGCTGCTCAACACGCTTGGGTTTTACGACCCCCTGCTCGCGATGGTCGAGCACGCCGCGACGGACGGGTTTCTGCGGATGAATCACCGAGAGGAGATCTCGGTCGATGCGGACG
>JBMOHX010000729.1:0-1693 GCA_049317625.1 Phycisphaerales bacterium | reverse complement strand
AATGACATCGTGCGTGGCATCGCCAGCAGCAAGGGAGGCGAGGCCCGCGATGCTTGACCCCCGTGGCCGACAGTTATTGCTCGCCGCGCTCCGCCCACCCGATGGCTTCCGCTTCGATTGCGCCGTCGGAACGACGTTTTCGCTTGATCTCATCGCACTTCTCACCGCGCCGCTCGCCTTCGCGATGTTCGACTGGCAGGATGACGACGGTCGCCTGACGGCTGATCCCGCTGGACCTGGGGCTGATCCGCTAGCACTCCTGGAGTCGCTCCGCCGCTGCGCAGATCGAATCCACCTGTTCTGCCAGGCCGGGCAGATCAAAGTACCGCCCACGAACCAGCGACTGCTCGCATTCCTTGAACAGTCCGTGATCGAGGTCCAGCCGCCTGGGGCCAAGGACAGCCGCTTCGGGGTGTTCCACCCCAAGGTGTGGGCACTGCGATTCGTCGACGCGGCGGGGGGCGGGAGCGTCCGCTACCGCCTGCTCTGTCTCTCCCGCAACCTCACATTCGATCGCTCGTGGGATACGGTGCTTTTGCTGGACGGCGAGCTCACGGACCGGCAGAAGGGTTTCGGGGAGAATCGCACCCTCTCTGAGTTCATCGCGCGGTTGCCAGCCTTCGCCGTCAGACCCGATGCGCTCACGCCAGAGTCTGTGGCTGATGTGCAGCGCATCGCGCAAGAGCTCAAGGTGGTTAAGTGGGAGCTTCCCGAAGGCGTAGAGGAGATCCGTTTCTGGCCCATGGGAATGGACGGCCGCCCGTCGTGGCCGTTTACCGATCGGCTTGATCGCCTTCTCGTGGTCTCGCCGTTCCTCACGGATGGATTCTTGACGAAGATCGGCTTGGGCGGCCGCGACCAATACCTGGTCAGTCGACCCGAGTCGATCCGAGAGATCAACCCCGCTGTGCTAAAGGACGGCTGGAAGTGCTTTACGCTTGAGGAAGGATGCGACTCCCTGGGTTCGCCGGAAGAAGACACGCCATCGCCGGCCGCCGAGCAGCTATCCGGTCTTCATGCAAAGCTGTTCGTCGCGGATGCCGGCTGGAAGGCCCATGTCTGGACTGGGTCCGCGAACGCCACATCCGCTGCATTCGATGGCAACATCGAGTTCCTCGTTGAGCTGATTGGGAAGAAGGCCAGGCTTGGTATCGAGGCAACCATCGGCGAAGAGAACGGCTCGGCGAATCTCCGAGCGATGCTCACGCCGTTCACGCCTGCGACAGAAGCGGTAAAGCCCGATCCGGATGACCAAGCGGCGGAGGATCTCGTCAACGTGACTCGGCGCTCGCTCTGTGGGATGCAGATGCTCGTCCGCGTCACACCGCACAGTGGCGACGGGGCTGGCTTCACCACGACGGTGGAGTCCGAGGACGTGCTCGCCCTTCAGCCCGGCGTGACTGTGCGTTGCCGACCCATCATGCTGGCGTCACCTGACGCACGTCTCCTCGATAGTGGCCACCGACTCGCGACGGTCTTTGGGCCGCACGCGTCCGAGTCGATCTCGTCATTCGTCTCTTTCGAGGTGATGGGTAAGGTCCGCGACGCGGAGCGTGCCGAGCATTTTGTTCTCAATCTACCGATGGTGGGGGCACCCTCCGATCGACGCGAGCGGCTGCTTCGCGACCTCCTTCGTGATTCACGCACGCTGCTTCGATTCCTTCTCTTGCTGCTGTCGGATGATCCTGAAAAG
>JBMOHX010000728.1:0-1700 GCA_049317625.1 Phycisphaerales bacterium | reverse complement strand
GTCAGCAGCGCGTGGATGCGGCCGGACCCCTGGATCGTGTGGAGCGGGCCGTTGGTGAACCCCTGCGAGCCCGAGTTGTTGGACCAGTACATCGCGCCGGTCTCGAGGTTCGAACTCGCGTTCAGGACGATTGCGCCCGCGCCGACGATCGAGACCTGCGACAGCGCCCGGAGGTACGTGCCCGAGCCGCCGCCTTCGCCGACCGTGATGGTGCCGGAGTTGTCGATGGCCAAGACGCTCAGCGTGCGGCCGTTGGTGACCGCGACCTGCACGCCCGGAGCGGTCCCGGGGATCGCGAGGCCGCCGATCGAATAGTCACCGTTGACGTACACCGTGTACCCGCCGGGCACACCGATGAACGCGTTCTCCCCCGTGGTGTCCGGAACGTTCAGCGCCACCCATTTCGTCAGATCGCTCCAGTTTCCTGTGACCGGGTTGGCCCAGTCCTGGGTCTGGGCGTGGGCGGCCGGGGCTACGGCGAGGCCGGCGGCGGCGGCGAGGATCAAGGGCGTAAGACGGTGAGTTCGGCGGTTCATACTTCTGATTCCTTCCTATTGGACGCGAACGAACGGGAGGTCGTCTCAACCACTGCTAGCCGGTTGCGCCGAGTCCTCTGACAAGAAATCTTCTCTTGTTCGCGGAGGCGAATCTTGCACGGGTTGTGCGCACCGATAACACGTCGAATCTGGCCACCGGACGCCGCTTCCAGCGTGCGCACACCGAGCGCGATCCGAACAAGCCTTCGCCCCCGTTCCCATGGGTTACCTTCCTTGCAGATTGACCTCTGAGAGCCACACGCACCTCAGCCTGCTCGCGCGGCTCTCGAAAGGGGTCGATGCCCGTGCATGGGCTGACTTTCTAGAGAGGTACGGCGACCTGATCCGCGCGGTGTGCGTGCGTCGGGGACTTCAAGGCGCGGACGCCGAAGATGTGCTTCAGGACGTGCTGGTTTCGCTTTCCCGCTCCATGCCGGGGTTCTCCTACGACCCATCCAAGGGACGGTTCCGTTCGTACCTCTGCGCCGTGGTTTCCAACGCGATATCCCGAAGAATGCGTCAGAGCGGCCCGGTGGCCGGACTACCTTCGGCGGCAGAGGCCGTGCCTGTAGAAGACGACCTTTGGGAAGAGGAATGGCGCCAGCACCACTTCAGGAACGCGATGCGGGTCGTCGAGCAGGAGTTCAATCCCAACGACCTCTCGGCCTTCCGCATGTACGCGATGGAAGGCCGCGCCGTCGCCGTGGTCGGCGAGTCGCTTGGCATGTCCGTGGACGCCGTGTACCAGGCGAAGTCGCGCGTGCTCAAGAGACTCTCGGCGCAGATCGCCGCGCAGGTCGAGGAAGAAGGCTGACGCCGCCATGAACGCACGCCCAGAAGAACCAGAAGAGACGGAGTGGTTCAAGCGTGAGGAGACCCTGCTCGCGATGGCGCGCCGGGCCAGGGCCGATGGGTTCCACCTCCCCGGGTACGAGGGGCTGCGCGAGCTCGGTCGCGGCGGTCAGGGCGTGGTGTACGCCGCCACGCAGGTCTCGACGCGACGACCCGTCGCCATCAAAGTGCTCCACGGTGGCGCAGCGGTTTCCGCGCGCCAGTTGCAGCGGTTCCGTCGCGAGGCCGAACTGGTCGCCCGCCTCAATCACCCGCACATCGTGAAGGTCTTCGACAGCGGCGTGACCCCCGAGGGATGCGCGTTCCTGGTCA
>JBMOHX010000727.1:0-1703 GCA_049317625.1 Phycisphaerales bacterium | reverse complement strand
TCCCCATTCCCCTCTTCTCCGCATTTGCTGCTTTGCCCCTTTGAGCTTTGCTGCTTTTCCCCTCCCTCCCGGTATACTGCCCGGGGAGGGCCCCATGGCCGCGAAGAAGAAAGTCACCAAGAAGGCCGTGAAGACGGCCAAGGTCGCCAAGAAGAAGCCCGGCGCGCCCAAGCGTGCGCCGGCCAAGCCCGCGCGGGCACCGGCCGTGGCGATGCCTCCCCGGGCCGACTACGGGCAGGCGGCCGAGACCTACTTCGCGGCGGTGGACCCGGCCTTGCGCGAGATCACCGACCGCCTCCGCCGCATCGTGAAGGAAGCCGCGCCGAAGGCGACCGAGTCGCTGAAGTGGGGCATGCCGGTCTATGAGCACAAGGGCCTGCTGTGCTACATCAAGGCCGCGAAGGGGTACGCGAAGCTCGGGTTTTACGAGCAGGGCGTGTACCTCAGCGACCCAGACGGCCTGCTCGAAGGCACCGGCGACGCGATGCGGCACGTGAAGCTGAGGTCGGCGCAGGAGATCCGAGCGGGGCTGTTCGCCGCGTGGATCAAGCGGGCGATCGAGATCAACGAGGACAAGTAGCCAGCTCCCTGCGTCTTCCGGTCCCGCGGGTTTTCGCTTTTCGTTTTTCGCTTTTCGCTTTCCTATACTCCGCGCCCGAACTCCCTGCGAACAAGGACCTTTCCATGCTCCTGCGTACCCACACCTGCGGTGAACTCCGCGATGCTCACGTCGGCCAGACCGTCCGCCTCAACGGATGGGTGAACTCCTACCGCGACCACGGTCAGTTGATCTTCATCGATCTCCGCGATCGGTACGGCATCACCCAGCTTGTGTTCGACCCCGACGAAGGCGCGAACACCGACATGCTGAAGCAGGCGGACACCCTCCGCAACGAGTACGTGGTTGCCGTGGAAGGCAAGGTCCGCGCCCGCGTCGGCGGGGACAACCCCAAGCTCACGACCGGCAAGATCGAGATCGCCGTGTCGAAGCTCGAGGTGCTCAACAAGACGGAGAACCCGCCGTTCCTGCCGGACGACATGGGCAAGCTCCCGACCGAAGAGTTCCGGATGACGTACCGGTACATGGACCTCCGCCGGCCGCGGATGCAGAGCATCCTGGGCGTGCGGCACCGGGTTTATCAGGTGACGCGTCGGTACTTCGACGAGAACGGGTTCCTCGAGGTCGAGACCCCGATCCTGTACAAGAGCACGCCCGAGGGCGCTCGTGAGTTCCTCGTTCCCAATCGGCACGTCCCGGGATCCTGGTACGCGCTGCCGCAGAGCCCCCAGCTCTTTAAGCAGATCCTGATGGTTTCGGGGTGCGACCGGTACATGCAGATCTGCCGGTGCTTCCGCGACGAGGATCCGCGCGCCGACCGGCAGGCCGAGTTCACGCAGATCGATCTCGAGATGTCGTTCGTGCGGCGCGATCAGGTCGTCGAGATGATGGAGGGCTTTGTCCGTCGCCTCTGGAAAGAGGTGATGAACTACGACGTCCCGCCCATCCACAAGATGAGCTACCGCGAGGCGATGGAGCGGTTCGGCATCGACCGCCCCGACACCCGCTACGGCCTCGAGATCACCGACGTCTCCGACATCGCTGCGAAGACCGAGCTGGGGTTCTTCAAGGACACCCTCGCCAAGGGCGCGGACCGTCCGCAGTTCAACAGCCAGAAGGGCGTTGTGAAGGCCATCCGCGTTCC
>JBMOHX010000726.1:0-1709 GCA_049317625.1 Phycisphaerales bacterium | reverse complement strand
ATCGACCCCGGGACCCACGCCCCCGCCCGACTGGAACCCCACCCCCGCTCCGAGTGATCCGATGCCGCTCGGCCTCGGGAACGTCTGCGAGATCGCGTTCGACGCGGACTTCGAGTTCTTCCAGCTCAACAACTCCTCCATCGCGGACACCGTCGACGACATCGAACGCATCATGGTCGACGTCGACGAGATCTACCGTTCCCAGACCGGCATCAGCTACATCGTCAATCGCATCCTGGTCCGCTCCGCCGAGCCCGACCCCTACTCCAGCGCGGACTCGAACACGCTGCTGGATCAGTTCCGCTCGCACTGGGAGAACAGCCAGCCCGGCGAGCGCGACGTGGCCCACCTGATGACCGGCAAGGACATCAACAGCAACATCATCGGCCGCGCGTTCATCGGCGAGATCTGCAACCGCGACGGCATCATCAATGACGGCGGCTACGGATTCTCTCAGTCCCGATTCAGCGCCAACACCATGCGACGCGTCAGCCTGACCGCCCACGAAATCGGGCACAACTGGGACGCCCGTCACTGCGCCGAGATCGTCAACGACGTGTGCCCGACTTCTTCCGCGCCGACCTGCGGGATCATGTGCCCGTGCGTCGGTACCTGCGCCGGCAACCTCCTGGAGTTCGGCCAGCCCTCCATCGACCAGATCGTCGACCACCGCAACTCCCGCGGCTGCCTCGGCACCAACCCTTCCGTCACCTTCGTCGACGACTCCTTCGTCGGCGCCGAGACCGGCGCCGTCACCGCTCCATACAACACGTTCCGTGAAGGCATCTGGGCCAGCGATGCCGGCGGCCGCGTCGTGTTCTTCGGCGGCATCTACGACGCCGACCGCACGCTGGGAATCTTGAACCGGCCCCTTCGCCTCGAGGCCCAGCCCGGAACCGGCGCGGTGCGCATCGGGCAGTAAGGCGGGCGTTCGGATGCCGCGGCCGCTTCACCGACGCAACAGACCAATCGGCCCCACACTCTCGGTCCTTCCACGATTGCAAACGCCCCCTCGGCGCGTCCAAGCGCCCGAGGGGGCGTTCTGCGTAGAACCTCGCATCGTGGTTGCCGCTTGTAGTTGCGACCGAAACATGTACCATTCCTCAGACGCCGCCCCGCCCGATGTACGGCGGGCTTCGCGCTCTCTGTGAGGAGTACCGATCATGAAGTCTCTGTTGACCGCCGGTTTGCTCACGGTCCTCGCCGGTCAGGCGATGGGCCAGTTGGTGATGGGTGTTGACAACGCCCTCACCCCATTGCGTATCTATCGCGAGTCCGACTCGTCCTACACCGATCTCACAACCCCGGGCGTCGGGATCCGCGCGCTCGCGGCGGACAGCGTGAACCGAGTCTTCTACTTCTCCACCGGCACCCAGCTCTGGCGCTGCAACTGGGACGAGCCCCGCAGCCCCCAGCTCGTCGCCGCGTTCAACGGGGCCGTCACCACCATCAGCCAGGGCATGGCCTACGGCAACGGCGTGCTCTACGCCACTCAGGGAACCGGCACCACCAACCGCCTCTACACCGTTGACCCCGTCACCGCCACCACCACCGAGATCCGCGCCTTCGGCGCTGGTGACTTCGGTGGTCTCGATTTCAACCCCACCGACGGGAAGCTCTACACCAGCAACGACAGCACCACGGCGACCAACGGCCTCGTCGGCCGCGGCGTGTACTCGATCGACCCGCCCTTCGCCACCGGTGCGCTC
>JBMOHX010000725.1:0-1709 GCA_049317625.1 Phycisphaerales bacterium | reverse complement strand
CGTGCAGTCCCCCGAAGGCCGCGGCATCTTCCCGAACATGACCGTCGATGAGAACCTCGAACTCGGCGCCTTCACCCGGAGCGACAAAGACGGCGTCGCCAAAGACCGCGAACGCTCCCTTGATCTCTTCCCGCGACTCCGCGAACGCATCACTCAGATGGCCGGCACCTTGAGCGGCGGCGAGCAACAGATGCTCGCGATGGCCCGCGCCCTCCTCGCGCGCCCACGCCTTCTTCTCCTCGACGAGCCCAGCCTCGGCCTCGCGCCTCAGATCGTGAAGGTCATCTTCCAGATCATCCGCGAGATCAACAAGAGCGGCACGACGATCCTTCTGGTCGAGCAGAACGCGCACATGGCCCTCAACGTCGCGCACCGCGCGTACGTGCTCGAGGTCGGCAAGATCGCGACCTCCGGAAACGCAGCGGACCTCGCCGCGAGCGACGAGGTGCGGAAGGCGTATCTGGGCGGGCATTGAGGTACATCGAGGGAACGCCCTCGCCACCGTCCGCACCCGAACGAATCTGGCGACCCAACGCCCGACGTTGGCAACGGCGAACCTGTCAAACCGCGCGACTTCGCCGTCGGGGACCACCCCATCGAGTTCAAAGTGCAAGTACTGCGCAAACTACTAAACAAACCCCCGCCGAAACTGGGAGGGTGCGGCTGAACACGGGCCCTCTTCGCGCCGCAACTCGCCTGGTACGGGCGACCCTTCCGTCCTCGGCCATCCTAATCCTGAGATGGTCCAACGGTACGGGAGGGGGCTCTCGCATGCACGCTGTACTCAGGGTCGCGAGCAACACGCTGACGTGGTTTGACGGTTCGGGCGCGCCCATCGTGCGCCGAGATCTGACGCCCGCGCGCCTCGAGACGATCCGCGCGCTCAGCGATCGGTACGAGAAGATGCTGGCCAACCGTCGCCCGGCCGTCGCATCCGCGCGAGATCAACTCCTGAGGGCGACGGCCGCGGTCGGATCGACCGAACTTCGCGACGCCGCCCAACTCGAGCGCTCCGGAGAGGCCGGCCCCGTGCTTCAGCGCGACTGGCACCTCCCGCGCCTCTGGCTCGGGCCCGAAGCCACCGCCTGATCCCGCCAGTAGACTGCTCGCATGGATATCAGCGAACTCTCCCGCCGCGGGTTTCTCGGCGCCGCAGGCTCTGCCACTTTCGCCTTCCTCGCCGGTCGCGCCGTCGCGGGCCCCTTCGCCCACGACCCCGACACGTTCCCCGTCCCCGCCGACAAACGCTTCACGCCGGAGTGGCTCGCCTCCCTCCGCGCCCGCGGCTCGCCCCTCACGGCTTCCGGCCCCGACCTCGCCCACATCGGTATGCCCGTCGGCGGCGTCGGCTGCGGCCAGGTCTACCTCTCCGGCGACGGTCGCCTGTGGTGCTGGGATGTCTTCAACCTCCCGCCCGCCCGCGAATGGTCCGACAGCGCCGGCACGCTCTACGCCAAGCCCGCGGCGGTCACCTCCCCCGTCGACTTCCAGGTCGCCCTCACCAACCCCGACGGCTCTCGCCGCCCTCTCAACCAAAGCGGCTTCCCCTCGACCGGCATCACCTTCGTCGGCCAGTACCCCGTCGCCACCGTCAGCTACCACGACCCCAAGTTCCCGGCGAAAGTCCGCCTCACCGCGTTCACACCCTTCTCCCCACTCGAAGTCGAAGACTCCTCCCTGCCGTGCACGGTCCTCAGCTACGAGATCAC
>JBMOHX010000724.1:0-1711 GCA_049317625.1 Phycisphaerales bacterium | reverse complement strand
CGAACCCCGCGGCCGCCCACGTCAACAGCACGCACGCCGCCATTCGCGCCGCGATCTGCACGACCCACCGCGCCCTCATGATCTCGCGCGAGGTCATGCCTCAGTTCCCGAAGAGGTTCTTCTCCGCGAAGTACCCGTTCTTCTCGAAGTACGCGAGAGCCTCCTCCGTCGTCGAGAAGACCTTCGTCGCCGTCTCCGTAATGAACGGGCTCGGCGACTTCCGCGGCTTCCACACCACGAAGACCTCCTTCGTGTGCTCCCACGCGTGGTGCAGCTCGCGCTCTACACCAGACGACAGACCCGGGATGCCCTTGCCACCCTCGCCCGGCAGCTCCGGGATGTAGCTCACGATCATGTCGCTCTGGTCGATCAGCTTGAAGTCGCGCATGTAGATCTGGCCGTCGATGTCGCCGGCGATGTCCAGCACCTCGCGCACCCGCACCTTGATCGCCGGGCCCGTCTTGCTGCCCCCGAAGGAGTGCGGCGTCACGTCGAGGTAGTCCTTGCTCTCCTTCGCCGCGGCGATCGCCCGATCCAGCAGCAGCTTCTCGTCGACGTCGCCCGGATCGAAGGTGATGAAGTGCTCGGCGAGGTCCGCGCGGAACTTGTCGATCTCCGCGAGCACGTCGGGCATGTCCACCACGTGGCTCATCGGGAAGCTCGGGTACACCTTCCGCATGTTCGGCCGGCACACCAACCGGAACAGCGTCTTGGTCGTGGGCACATGCCGCCCGCGCGACAGGATGTAGAACTGGCTCCCCGGGATGGCCTTGCTCATCAGCTCGGTCGCGAGAATCTCCTCCTCGCGCCACACCATGCAGTCCTTCAGCGTGGCGTCGATCTCGTGCTCCTGGTGCAGCCGGCTGTGCACGACCTCGATGTTGTCCACCAGCGCGATGAACAGGTCCGGCTGGAACTTCTGGATCTGGTCGTAGTCGAACGCGCTGAACAGCCCGTGCCGCCAGCGAAACGTCGCGTGCGTGTTCACGATCACGTTCTTCTGATCACGCGAGTCGGCGATGATGTCCTTGAACGCCGCCCGACGCAGCGAGCTCAGCCGCGAGATTGGCAGGTCGAGAATCCGCCCCCGCTTCACGTCCGGGGCCTCGCGGTACATGATGTCGCCCACGTTGTACACGTTGAGCGTCTCGCCCTGCGAGCCCGCGAACTGCGTCGCGAGGTCGATATAAGGCTTCTTGTCCATCCCGATCTGGCCGGTCACGATCGCGCGCATCAGTTTCTCCAGCCCGCCGCGCCGAGAAGCGCGGGGGTGATGGTAGGACCCGGCACGGGGCGGACGCGCCCCGGGCAGGTCAGGGCCAGGGCAATCACAAGATCGCCTTAGCTCCCACAGCCACCCGACGCCTCAGTTCTTGCAGGCCAGCGGCCTGACCGTCAATAGCCGGGCGGTTGCGTCGGCTCTGCGACGCACCCCCGGAAAGCCGCGCGCTTCGATCCTGCACCCCGTAGGGCGTGCTCGTGCCCGCATGCGACCTCTTCCCTTACGGCAGCACGGTCCTCACCAAAGCTCGTTCGCCGGGGCCGACGACCATCCAATCGTCCCAAGCTCACTGCCCCTTCAACTCAGTCTGCGACGCCCGTTCAAGCCGGCCGTGCATCCGGCTCGTCACCAGCGCCTGCTTGCCCGGGCCGTCCTCGGGGGCCTTCAGCAGCACCGTGCTTTCCTGCTTGTTCTCGGCCCAGTCGCCCC
>JBMOHX010000723.1:0-1721 GCA_049317625.1 Phycisphaerales bacterium | reverse complement strand
CCCTCGAGCTCGCGCAGGTAGAAGAGCTTGGCGCGGCGCGGCTTGGCACGGCTGTGCACCTTCACGTCGGCGACGCGCGGCGAGTGCAGCGGGAAGCGGCGCTCGACACCCTCGCCCGCGACGATGCGGCGGACGACGTAGCTGCGACGGATGCCGCGGCCGGTGATCGCGATCACGGTGCCCGAGAAGAGCTGAACGCGCTCCTTGTCACCTTCCTTGATCAGATAGTGGACATCGACCGTGTCGCCGACACCGAAGTCGGGGACCGTCGCCTTCATGTTCTCGATTTCGAGCTGCCGCAGGGTGTTCATCGTCGTCTACGCCTTTGGATTGCGATCGCTGCCGCGCCTTGCGGCTTGCGAGCCAATCCCGGTTTGGTTGTTGGGACCTGTTGGGTCCGTGGGGCCGGTTGGGTCAGGGGTACTACTGTCAGAGAGTTTTCGCGCCGTGAGGATGCGGGACTGTTCGAGCCGCCACTTCGCCACCTGGGCGTGATCGCCAGACAGCAGAACGGGCGGCACTTCCATGCCCCGGTAGCTCCGTGGCCGCGTGTATTGCGGGTAGTCGAGAAGTTCGGATTCGAACGACTCAAGTTCCGGCGACTGTGCGCAGCCGAGAACCCCCGGGATCAAACGCACCGCTGCTTCGAGCACGACCATCGCAGCAAGTTCGCCGCCGGCGAGAATGAAGTCGCCGAGGGAGATCTCCTCGAAGGTCATGCCCTGGCGAATGCGTTCGTCGTAACCCTCGTAGCGGCCGCAAACGAACAGAAGGCGCTCCATCTTGGAGAGCTCTCGTGCGCGTTGCTGCGTGAAGGTCTTGCCGCGGGGGCAGAGCAGGATTTTGTGGAAGGCCCCGTGACGGGCTTCCGCATCCTCGATGGCGTCAAAGATCGGTTCGGGCTTCAGCACCATTCCGGGACCGCCGCCAAACGGTCGATCGTCGACCGTTCGGTGCGGGTCCGTCGTGAACGCACGGAAATCGATGAGTTCGATCCCGAGCTTTCCTTGTGCTTGCGCAATCCCGAGGATGCTCTCATCCAGGTAGGGCCGAATGGCTCCTGGAAAGAGCGTCAAGATGGCGCTGAACACGGTGCTTGGCCGCGAAGAAAGGGTGGGGGAGAGTAGGGGCGACCCCCGAGGTGGTCAAGCAGCGGTTGGGGCTGGCGACGCGGAACCTGTCGTTCTTTCGACTCGGCGCGGCGGCGGGCGAGCGGTCCGCGCCTGGATCCTCGAGGGCTGCTCGCTACCGTGCGCCCGCATGTTCACAGGTCTGGTGGCCGCGGTTGGAACGGTAGCAGGTAGCAGCGTCGCGGGCACCGGGCTCGATCTCGAGGTGCGGCTCGGCGACTTGCCGGGAGCCTTCCGCATCGGGGATTCCATCGCGCTGTCCGGGGTCTGCTGCACGGTCGTGGCGCTCGATTCGGGCACCGCGCGCTTTCACCTATCGCCAGAGACCCTCGACCGGACTTGGCTCGGTCAGGCCAAGTCGGGGCGACGCCTCAATCTGGAAGGGGCGCTGCGTGCAGGCGACCCGCTCGGTGGGCACATGGTCCAAGGCCATGTCGATGGGGTGGGGGAAGTAGTGCAGACCATCGACCCGCAGCAGGGGGGCACGTTTGGCGTCCGAGTGCCGGATGCGCTGCGCCGCTACTGCGTGGAGAAGGGCTCCATCACCCTCGATGGGGTGTCGCTCACGATTGCCGGCATCGAGGGCGGCGT
>JBMOHX010000722.1:0-1724 GCA_049317625.1 Phycisphaerales bacterium | reverse complement strand
CGATGACGGTGACGGAGTAGGCCCGCCCCGTCGCCATCCGATCGGCGTACTCATCAAACTCGGCTTCGGTGAATGGGCGAGAGGCGGTGGTCAGCATGGGAGAAATGCCCGGCACGCACGGAAGAGCAACGATCGACGCACAAGTTTACGACGCCGCCATCGCGCACGCGATCTCGTTCCATGCCCCCCTCCGCCCCTCGGCGCGTGTCCATGCTCGCAAACCCGCCCGCCCGCGCTCGTCCCGGGGCGAAGCCCGCCGCACCCACACGTCGTTGACCTTGCCGCCGCCGGCAGAGTCGAAGTCGATCACGTGCGGCGCTGCGGTGTCGACCGCACCGAAGCGCACGCCGTTCTCGCCGTTCGGCGTTACGGCACCGGCACCGCTCGAACCCAAGCCGCGTCACGGCCGTACCTGAACCATGCTGTACATGATCGTCGAGACGTTTCGTTCCGGCACACCAGACGAGGTCGGAGCCCGCTTCAAGGCGAGGGGCCGCCTGATGCCCGAAGATGCCGGCCTGGCGTACGTCGCCAGTTGGATGACGGCCGACGGCGCGCGGTGCTACCAGTTGATGGAGGCCCCGAGTCGATCAGCCTTCGACGGCTGGATCGCAAACTGGTCAGACCTGGTGGACTTTGAAGTCACCGAAGTCAAGACCTCCGCCGAGTTCTGGTCGACGCGTTGAGGCGAAGTGGCGCCGGCTGCCGCGGACGACAACGGCCTCCGCATGCGCCGGGGGCACCGCTCATCCCGATCGATACTCTGAAGCCACGACGTTCACGTCGCAATCGTCGCTCACGCCTGCTCGTCCGCACGTTCGCCGGTGGGGGAGGTCCACCGCATCCAGGCACTACTCGCATTCGCGACGTGTGAACAGTCCACCCCGGCGCGGCGAGATTCGCGATGGCGTCCATCACCAAGTTAGATTGCCAAGCCTGAAACGACGCGTGGGAACCAGGGACGCAGGCAACCACGGTCCTGTTCAACCTCATAGGCATTCGTCGGCTCTCGCAGACGAACGGCCGCCCGCTACCAGAGCAGTCGATCAGCGCGCGAGGGGCACGGCGGTTCTCGTCAGCAAGAGAACGTCGCGACTTCACCGCCCCCATACGTTGTCACCACAGGAACACGGAGCACACTGAGGCAGAACATATCAAAGGACCGGCCGCCACGCCGCTTCGCGCGGAGGGGCGCAGGCCGGTCGCCACGGATGGAGCACAGCGCAACCCGTGGACAGCGTGAAACGGACCGGTCCGCCCCGGCAGGGGCGGAGGAGGTTCAAATGCGCCGACACCATCGCGACCCGAGGGTGATTCCAATGCACCCGTCGAGGCGTGCCGCCCCCGTCCCCTCCCCCTCTGATACCCTCCCCCCATGGAGTGGCACGCCAAATCCCTCTTCGAAGCCATCGAGAGCAAGCCCCACGCGGAGCATGACGAAGCCCTCGCGCGAGCCGCCGCCGATGGCTGCCTTGACGAGGTCATCGCCGAGGTGCGAAGGCTCCTGCAGATCAAGACGGCCGAGGCTCACACCGTCGCCTCTCCGCATCTCCAGACAGTCCGCGCAGCCACCGGCCAGGTCGCGTTCGCCCCCGGCGAGCGACCCGGCGATTGGATCGGTCCTTACAAACTCCTCGAATCCATCGGCGAAGGCGGCTTCGGCGTCGTTTGGCTCGCCGAACGCCGCGAGCCCATGGTCCAGCGCGTCGCGCTCAAAATCATCA
>JBMOHX010000721.1:0-1725 GCA_049317625.1 Phycisphaerales bacterium | reverse complement strand
GGCGGGTCGCCCCCGCCGGACGTGGGCGTGTGGACCACGGTGGGGGCGTCGGGCGTGACGGTGATCGACGCAGGGATGGGGCTGGATGTCAGCGCAACGACGGGGGTGGTGTACGCGTCGTACACGCGGCTGGGAGTCGAGGCGTTCGCTTCGGTCAACGTGGCGACGGGGCGGTTCACGGAGATCGGGGTGTTCACGGGCATCGAGATGCTCGACATCGCGTTGCCGGTTCCGCCGCCGCCGTGCCGTGCTGACTTTGATCTGAGCGGCTTCGTGGGGGTTTCGGACCTGACGTATTTTCTTGGGCGGTTTGGGACGGTGCCGGTCCCCGGCACGCCGCAGGCTCGCGCGGACTTCAATGCGAGCGGGGGCGTGGATAGCGCGGATCTTGTGTTTTTTCTTGGGCGGTTTGGGCAGGCATGCCCGTGACGGCGCGGCTTGATCAGGTCCGCACTTTTCGCGAACGCCACGCCGCGGCACGGGTGCGGGTTACTCCTCATCGAAGCCAACGTCGACGAGGGCTTTGAGTTTTTCGCACGCCGTGGCGGAGTCTTCGCCGGTGGCGGTGATCTCGAGTTCGGTGCCCTGGGTGGCGGCGAGCATCATCATCATCATGATCGACTTGCCGTCGACGGGGTCGCCGGGGCTGTTGTCGGTGCGGCGGACGGTGATCTCGCTGGCGAAGGTGCAGGCGAGATCGACGAACGCCATCGCGGGCCGGGCGTGGAGGCCCAGGCGGTTCTTGATGGTCGCGATGGACTTGGTTTCGGGCACTTTGGGGTTCACCGCGGAGGCGCGGAGTTCGCGGAGGGACTCTTGTGGTGTGCGCTATGGGCTTGTGCTCTCGGCAGACGTCCGGGCTTATGTGGGCAGCGTGTTGTTGTCCGCGTCGTCCATCAGGGTGATGACCTGGTCGACGGTGCTGGCTTGCCTGAGGAAGCGGCGGAAGGTGTCCTGGCTGAGGTTCTTGAAGATGATCTCCATGGCCCGCAGGTGGGCCTCGGGGTCGTTGGCGGGGCTGACGAGCAGGAACACGGAATAGACCGGCTGCTTGTCGAGGGCGTTGAAATCGATGCCGCGCTCGGAGATGCCCACGGCGGCGGCCATCTTCTTGGTGCCGCTGAGTTTGACGTGCGGGATGGCAACACCCTTGCCGAAGCCGGTGGAGCCCTTGCGTTCGCGCTCCAGCACGGCGTCGAGCATCGTCTTGCGGTGGCGTGCCTCGATGGTGCCGGAATTGATGAGGGCGTCGACGAGTTCGACGATGACATCGTCGCGTTCGACGCTGGTCAGCCGCGGCACGATGGCCCCGGTAGAGACGATTTCACGCATTTTCATGGTGGGGGTCTGCGGGGATCAGTGCTTGGGGTTCTTCAGGCGTTCCTTGAAGTCCGAGAGTTGGCGGTGGACCTTGTCGATGGCGAGGTCGATGCACTCGTAGACGTCCTGGCCGTCGGCCTTGGCGACGAAGTCGGTGTGCTTCTCGACGTCGGCGCGGATTTCGACTTCGACGTGGTCGTGCTTGGGCTTCTCGATGACCACGGTGATGGACTGCACACCGTCGTAGTAGCGGGGGAGTTTGCCGGCCTTCTGCTCCGCGTACTGCTGGATGGCGGGCGTGAGGTCCATGTGCTTGGCGGTGACTTGGATTCGCATCGAGGGGTTCGCCTCCGTGGGGACGGTGAGAGGGCGGTGGGGCAGGCAGCGTGGCCCGAACAATTCCCG
>JBMOHX010000720.1:0-1727 GCA_049317625.1 Phycisphaerales bacterium | reverse complement strand
ATGCCCGGGCACGCTCGGCGAGGTCCTTGACCTGCGCCTTACCGATCGTCATCGCGGCGACCGAGCGCACGCCCGTGTTGGGGTCGGTGAGCCCCCTCTCGATCACGGCTCGCAATCTTCCCGCGGATCGGCCAGCGGCCTCGACCGCGTTCGCGCGCGCGACAGGGTCTGCCGATCTCGCGAGCTCCTCGATCGTCGTGATCGCGCGTTCGCGGAGTGACGAGGCGATCACCGCGGATGAGAAGTCAACCTGCGCGGCCGGCACGGAGCCCTTCGTTGCGGTCGCCGCGGAGGGAGTTTTCTTTTGCTGCTGCGCGCACCCCGCGGAGCAGAGCGCCGCCGCGAGGATGACAAGGCTCGTTCGGGTGTTCATCGACGGTGTCCTCCGGCCGCGCCCGCGGCGTTGTCAAGAGTATCTCGCGCCCGCGCTCGAGCCATCCGCCCCGCGCTCAACGCGAGGATCGGGCACGCCGCGAGGCACATCCATCCCCACAGGTCGCCGATCCGCGCGTAGATCGTGGTGCCAGTACCCAGGGCTGGGGTCACGTTGAGCACGCCGGAGACGCGTGAAGCTCCGGGCGCATCGTCGGTTCCCGAGCGGACGACGCGGCCGCGGGCGTCGATCGCCGCGGAGAGCCCGGTGTTGGCGGACCGAACGCCCGGGGTTCCGAGCTCGAGACATCTCCACCGCGCGGCCTGCAGGTGCTGGAGCCGGGTGCTGTCGAAATCGCCGAACCAGCCGTCGTTGGTGACAAAGGCGATGAGGTCGGCGCGGCGCTCGCCGTTCGCGAACACGAGGTTGCGGACGATGGACGCGTCGGTGCTTTCAAAGCAGATCGGAGCCGCCACGCGGATCGGGTCGCCGCCCTGCGCATCGCGTACCCGCAGCACCGTCCGTCGGCGGCCCTGGGAGAGGTTGAACTTCATGCCCTGGGCACCGATCTCGATGAGCTGCTGCTGGAGCCAGGGCCACTGGTTGATGTAGGGCATGACCTCACCAAAGGGGGTCAGGTGCATCTTGTCGTAGCGTTCTCCCACCCGTCCGCCGTCAACGAGGAAGACGCTGTTGAACCGGTGATCGGAGGGGAACTCAAGCCCCTCTTCCACTTCTTCCACCCGAAGTCCTTCGATCGCCTCGTCGCCCACCAGCATCGGGAGGTTCGTCTCGCGTTGGAGCGAAATCAGGTCGTCGCGGAACAGCGTCGCCCGCAACTCGTGGCCGTCCTGCGTTTTGAACACCACCGCGTTGTCGATCAGCACCTGGCAGGCTTCCGGAGAGATCGTGAACCCCGGCATCATGGTCTCCGGCCACACCACAAAGCTCGGCCTGGATTCGGGCGCGGCGAGCGCCATGGCCCGCATCTCACGCCAGCAGTCGAGCTGCGTTTCGATCGTCCACTTGAGCTTGTTGTCCTGGAGAACATTGGTCTGCAGGATCGCGACCCGCACTTCGCGCCCAGGGGCGGTCGAGACGCCAACGGCGATCAGCCCCGCTCCCCACCCAGCCGCGGCGGCCGCCAGCGCGATCAGCCCCGTCCGAGAGCGGCGGTGCGCGAGATCAACGATGGCGCCCGCGAGCAGCGCAACCAGGAACGTCGCGAAGTACACCCCGCCCAGAGCTCCTGGAGCCGCGGCGGGCCACCACTCGATCAGCGGGTGCGACGCGAACCCCCACGGATAGCCGTCGAACGCGACCTCGCCCCGGAAAAAGTCCGCGCCTGTCCACG
>JBMOHX010000719.1:0-1729 GCA_049317625.1 Phycisphaerales bacterium | reverse complement strand
TCTGCGCCGACCCACGGCGTCGATCTCATCGAGGAACACGATGCAGGGGGAGCTGTCCTTGGCCTGCTTGAAGAGATCGCGGACGCGGCTGGCGCCGACGCCCACGAACATCTCGACGAAGTCTGAGCCGGAGATGGAGAAGAAGGGGACGTCGGCCTCGCCGGCGATGGCCTTGGCGAGAAGGGTCTTGCCGCAGCCGGGTTCGCCAACGAGCAGCACGCCGCGGGGGATGCGGCCGCCGAGCTTGGTGAACTTCTTCGGGTTCTTGAGGAACTCGATGATCTCGGTGACTTCTTCCTTGGCCTCATCGATCCCGGCCACATCGGAGAAAGTGACGTTGGTCATCTCCTTGGTCAGCGTGCGGTGACGGCTCTTGCCGAAGTTGCCGAGCATGCCGCTACCGCCGCCGGCCCCGCGGAGGCTGCGGCTGATGACCATCCAGAGCACCCCGAAGACCAGGATGAGGGGCAGCCACCACATGACCAGTGGCGTCCAGGCGGGGGCGGACTTGGAGTCGTACTTGCCGCCCGTGATTTCGTGAACGGTGCGGACGGTCTGTTCGCGGGTCGCGGCGTTGAAGGGCACGCTGACGAAGCGGCTGCCGGTGCTGGCTGGATCGGGGGCCCGCTCGGCGTAAACGCAGTCGTCGCGTACCACGATGGTGTCGGGCTTGATCTGCTTGTTGACGTAGGCGTTCTCGAACTCCCGGATGGTGATGTTGTCACCGGGCATCGTCGAGTTGAACATGACAAAGAGCATCACGCACAGGAGCGCGAAGAAGACCACCCCGAAGAGGCCACGGCCGGGGGAGAGCATCCCCTGCGGACCGCCGGAGCCGCCCCCGGGTCCGCCGGGTTGGCGGTCTTTCCCGCCGTCTCCGTCGGAGCGGTCTCTGCCGCTTGAGGACTGAGCGATGCCGGTCCAAC
Organism: Phycisphaerales bacterium; assembly: GCA_049317625.1. Lineage (GTDB taxonomy): Bacteria > Planctomycetota > Phycisphaerae > Phycisphaerales > UBA1924 > JBEIUO01. The sequence continues at coordinate 803 of JBMOHX010000719.1, read as the reverse complement.
CCAGCTCGCGAGCCGGAGCCCCGGCCGCATTCTGAAACGTCTCGGGCGATGTCTTCATGTGATAGTTCAACGCTGAGTTTTCGGCCCCTCCGACCCTTGGATGCACTCCCACCTTAGGGTTCGATGCCGGCGGCGGGGGTCAGGATGGCCGCTCGCCGCGCATCCCGCAAGGTTATACGCAGAAGCGGGCGGCGAGTTTACCGTATCCTTCCGGAATCCAAACCCGGGGTTACCAGTTTGCACGAAGTTCGGAGGTGAGGGCCTTGGCGAGGCGGGAGGCGGCACCGATTTCGGCGACCTCGATCGGTTCGCCGGAGGGGCGGGCGGGGACGAAGGTGTCCGAGCTGGACAGGCCGCGTCGGCTGGAGAGGACCTTGCCGGAGCGTCTGTCGGTCCACTCGAAATCGACGGTGATCTGGACGGCAACTTCCTGGACGAGCCCGGAGCGGCGTTCCAGGGAAAGCCGTCGCATGTCCACCTCGCGGATGACTCCCACGAGCACGCTGTCGGCGCCGGTGTCGGAAGTGACGCGGAGGGGTGTCGAGCGCTGCAGTTCCTTGATCAACGCTTCGGTTACCTCGGCCTCGACGCCGGTGTGCATCGTGGAGTTGGTGAACATCGGCACCGAGACGGTCCGCACCCCGGCGGGGAACGTGGTCGCGAAGGAATAGCCCTTCTGCGGGTCGGAGGAGCAACCGGCGATCACGAGCGTGAGGAGTCCGGCGAGCGCGGCGGCGAGCTTCAAGGTTTGGCCTCCTCTGCCGCCGGCTCGGCGACGGGCTGGGGCTGCTGCCCGGCCTGAA
>JBMOHX010000718.1:0-1747 GCA_049317625.1 Phycisphaerales bacterium | reverse complement strand
CGAGGACAACCGGCTGGTCAAGAGCTGCGGTCCGGACGTGATCAAGGCTGTGGCGTTCGACGCCGCGACGTTTGGGCAGGTCATGGACCGCTGGGCGGTGGTCGACGAGGTCGCGGCGATTCTGGTCGATGGGAAGGACGCCGGGAGCGGTGTGGCGGTCGACTGGGCGGCCCTGGCGCCGATGGTCGAGGAGGCACCGCGGCCGATCATTCTGGCGGGCGGGCTGACCCCTTCGAACGTGGAAGAGGCCATCCGGGTCGTGAGGCCTTACGGTGTCGACGTGTCGAGCGGGGTCGAGCGGGAGCGGGGAGTCAAGGACGCGGAGTTGATCGAGGCGTTTTGCCGGGCCGTCCGCAGAGCGGATGCGTTGCTCGACGAGTGACCGGCAATAATGCTCCATGACCGGCCCGCGCCACACACTCACCCTCGCGCACTCTGGCGACCCCGACGACTGCTTCATGTGGTGGCCGATCACGGGGAAGATCGACCCCTCCGGCAAGCGATGGCCCGGGGAGGACGGGAAGCCCGCGATCGACACCGGTCGCTTCAGCTTCGAGCCCATCGCCGGCGACATCGAGCACTTCAACCGCCGCGCGATCGAGCACGGGGATTACGACATCACGGCGCTGAGCGTGCGTGCGTACACCGAGGCCCGCCACCGGTACGCGCTCACGCACTGCGGGTCCTCGTTCGGCGAGGGGTACGGGCCGAAGGTGGTGCGGCACGAGGACAACTTCGAGCTCTCGGAAGTTGAAGCGCTGCGCAGCCCCGACGTGACCGTCGCCATCCCGGGCCGCAAGACCACCGCGTTCATGGTGCTCAACCTGCTCATCGGCAAGCTGTGGATGCCCCCGCCCTCGCGGTTTGTGGAGACTCCGTTCGACAAGATCATCCCCGCCGTCGCCGAGAAGCATGTCCGCGCGGGGCTCGTGATCCACGAGGCCCAGGTGTCGTACGAGGACGCGGGGCTGCGTCAGGTCATCGACCTGGGCTCCTGGTGGAAGCAGACGCGGAACCTCCCGCTCCCGCTGGGGGTCAACGCGATCCGACGCGATCTCGATGGCAGATTCGGCGATGGCTCAGAGGCAGAGGTTGTCTCACTCCTCCATCGCTCGATCGAGCACGCGCTCAAGCACCGGGAGCAATCCCTGAACTACACGCTCCCCTTCGCCATGGCCAACGCAAGGGCGAGCGGAACCGCGGACCCGGATCTCGAACGCATCGACCGCTACGTCTCCATGTACGTCACGCGTCTGACTGTGGACATGGGGACCGCGGGGAGAGACGCGATCCGCAAGCTGTTGCGAGAGGGGCACGCCGCGGGGCTTTGCCCCGAGCCCGGCGAGGTCGACGTGGTATGACCCGAAGGAGTGACGGATGAAGCTGTACAGGACGAAGTTCGGCGTCGCGATCGATGCGCCCGGTGGCGAAGTGTTGATCCGTCACGTGATCGGCGTGGGGCAGAACTACGCGGCACACGCCGCGGAGCAGGGGAAGGCCCCGCCGACCCGCCCGATGCTCTTTACCAAGAACCCGATGGCCGTGAGCCTGCCGAGCGAGGACATCGTGATTCCCCGCATCTGCGCGAACCAGGAGCAGGTGGACTTCGAGGCCGAACTCGGCGTGGTCATCGGCACGGCGCCCGGCGGCGGTTTCGTGCGGGACGTGCCGCTCGACTCCGCGCTCGCGTGCGTACTGGGGTACGTCGCGGCGAACGACGTCTCGGCGCGGTGGTGGCAGAAAGACG
>JBMOHX010000717.1:0-1749 GCA_049317625.1 Phycisphaerales bacterium | reverse complement strand
GAAACGAGGCGATCCGCGTTTGAGGAGAGAGGATCGCGCCAAGAGTGTCGTCTCCCCCCTCCGTTCACACAACTCCGAACGCTGTTTCACCCACCGCCCGCATCAACTCGGCTCGGGCACCAGCGCCGCCGCCGTCTCGAAAGCGGAGAGCGCCGATCTCGCTGGCAACCCAGAAGCGCGGGTTCACTTGGCGTCGGTCATCATCGGAAGATACCTCATGCCAACCTGGGTCTGGCCCCACACCTCGACCCGGAGGCTTGCTTGCTGGCCTGAGGCGTTCTCAAAGACCGCGGCCTGCTTCTCTCCAAAGCGATGACTGACCGTCCCTCCCGGTTCGACCGTGCCTATCGGCATGGAGGTGCCATCGAGTTCGGCGAAGATCTGAACCGGCACCTCGCCGCGATTGGTTACGAAGGCCGTGAACGGCTTCGACTGACCGCCCGCGAAGATGAACCGCTGGCTCGCCGGTATGTCGAGGCCCGACGTGAGATCGGGGCTGAGCCACGGTCGAGAGGGCGGCCGCGTGGCGACCGAATCCGCGGCGTCGATCGGCGCTTGCCGCTGGCCGCAGCCGGCGTTCGCGATCGCGAGGAATGCACACATTGCCAAACCGCTCGATCGCGTGTTCATAGAACGTCCTTTGGTACAGGAGGGCTTCGAACTTCGGATGACTCCGGATGCGGAGCTCGGCGGCCACTCGCTCGGACGCCGCCACTCCAGAGAATCGCGGCCTCGCCCGGACTCACATCGCTCGTCAACCAACTCAAGATTCAACACCTCGCAAGCCGGCGCGTACTCGCCGCGGCGGGCGTCGAGGCTCGCGCGCGAGCAGTCGAGCCTTCGTGCCTGATCAGACCTTCGGCACATGGTGCGAGCCTGTGGTGCAATTGGGTGCCTCGCGCGCCCTAGTGCTTTCAACAATCTTGGGCTGTACCGCGAGCAGTATCTATTTCATCCGCGACCGGGGGCTGTGCGCCAACACCGGCCGCCGCGCCCTCAACATCTCCTGCGCGAACCCGTGCGCGTGGCACGCCGACGGCTGGCAAGTGGCAGCCACATTCCTGTGGCTGGGTCATCGCGACTTTCAGTCGCGTCTTCATTCCGCACGCCCAACACGGAGAGCGGCTGGAAAGCCGCGCAGCCCCAGACGCAGAAAGCTAGAGCGCAAGCTCCGGCGTGTGACCTTCGGCGGTCTCCGGGAACCGGCCAATACAACTCGGCACCCTCGCGATCACGGCGGCTCACAAACGGCCCGCGGACCGCCCCACTCTCCCAGACCGGTGGCCTGCGACACAAACCGCGTCCACCCCGCGCTGCGCCGTGAGTTGCTCTCGCGACCCCCTCACAAGCGCCGGCGACCTCGACGTCTGCGCGAGAGCCGGCCTCTTCCCCCCGCGACCCCTGTTCGGCCACGCCATCCACCCATCCGACGCCAACCGCTTCCCGCGGGCCGGCACCTTCGAATTCCCCCGGGCCCGTCGCGCCGGACTCAGGGTCAGCCTCGGTTCCGACGTCGCCGGCGGCCCCGACCGCTCCATGCCCCGCGCCGGCCGCGCCATCCTCGAGGCCGCCGCCGAACACAACACCAACCTCCCCGGCCCGGAAGTCTGGTAGCAGATCACCCGCGGCAACGCCCTCTCCCTCGGCCTCCTCGACACCGGCTCCCTCGAACCCGCCGCCCGCGCCGACCTCGTCCCCCTCACCCCTGGCATCCCCGCCCTCCACTCCCCCAACCCGCTTCGGGCCATC
>JBMOHX010000716.1:0-1749 GCA_049317625.1 Phycisphaerales bacterium | reverse complement strand
GGGGTTCGCAGGAACGAAAGGAACCCCATGACCGACGCTCTCACACGAATCCAGCAGGCCGCCGCGGACCACGAGCGAAACGCCCTCGACCGCTACGCACGGCTCTGGTCGTACTACCGCAACCCGATGCGCAACGTGCGGGAGAACGGCGAATCGCGGGGCCGCTGGTACAGGCTGGCGCAGGAGGCCGGGCTCCCCGCGCGGCTGCTGGGCAGGATCGACGAACGCGGCCGCGCAAACGGCCGGGAGATCGTCGTCGAGAACGACATCGCCTGGCGACTGCATTCGATGGTCGACTTCCTGTTCGGCAAGGGCTTCATCGTGACCGCCGAGCGCGCCGAGGGCGAGAAGCGCGCCCGCGTCGAGAGCGCCCTCTCCGAGATCTTCGAGTCCAGCGGCGGCGGCGCGATGTGGCAGGACGCCGCCCTGCTCGCCCACGTCTTCGGGCACGTGGACTTCGCGCTCGTGGCCGACGAGTCCACCGGCGTGAAGGTCGAGATGATCGACCCTCGGCGCGGCGTGCCGCTCGTGAGTGCCGAGGACTACCGGCGGCTTGATGCGTACGCCGTGCACCTGGTGAGCGGGTCGACAAGCCCGGCCTCGGACCAGTGGGCCCGTCGCACCCGTGTGATCCGCTCCGATGGGTGGATGCTCTTCGAGGACTGGCGCGAAGTGGGGGGCGAGCCCACGCCGTGGACCGCGGGGCGCGTGCCCGTGGTGCACGTGCAGAACACCGCGCAGCCGCTGTCGTTCGAGGGGCTGGGCGAGGTCGAACCGCTGATCCCGCTCCAGGACGAGCTCAACACGCGCCTCTCCGACCGCGCCAGCCGCGTCACGCTCCAGTCCTTCAAGATGTACCTCGCCAAGGGTTTGGGCGGCGCGGGGCGCGGCGAGGTCGGGCCTGGTCAGCTGTGGTGGACAGAGAACAGCGAGGCCGCGATCGACGAGTTCGGCGGCGACGCCGCGAGCCCGAGCGAGGATCGTCACATCGACGAGATCCGCGACGCGATGGACAAGACCTCGGGCGTTCCCCCGCTGGCAAGCGGGATCGTGCAGGCCAAGATCGGGAACCTGTCATCGGCCAACGCGCTGCGGGTGACGCTGATGGGTCTGCTCAGCAAGACCGCGCGGAAGCAGGCCGCGTACGGGCGCGCGATCGTCGAGCTGTGCGAGATGATCCTCACGGCGCTGGATCAGCAGGGGAGGCTCGCGACGCGCCCCGAGGAGCGCCGCGTGCGCGTGAAGTGGCCAGACCCGCTGCCCCCCGACGTGCGCGAGCGGGTGTACGCCGCGGAAGCGAAGGTAAGACTGGGCGCGCCGCGTGAGCGCGTGCTGGTGGAACTCTGGGATATCTAAGGAGCATCTGATGTCTGACGAGAACACGCAGCGCCGCGAGGCGCTGGAACGGGAGCTGCGCGCCGCCGGCGGCCTGGATGTGGAGCTGGCGCTTCTCGCGCTCGCCGGGAAGGAGCAGGAGGACCCAAAGGCCGCGGCCGCCGCGCTCAAGGCGCAGAAGCCGCACCTCTTCGCGAGGCCGGCCCCGGCACCGCCGGGCGCGATGGGGGTTCACCCTGCGCCCGGCGACGGCGCGGACAAGGCCGCTTCAGAACTCGGGGACAGGGCCCGGCTCACGGGCGATCGTTCGCTGCTGCTGCGGTTTCTCCGGGCGCGGCGTCGGGGTTGAAACAACCGCCGCGGTTTCGCGGCAGAAGGAGGCTTGAAGTATGGGATTCTCAGGAAAGGCAACGT
>JBMOHX010000715.1:0-1750 GCA_049317625.1 Phycisphaerales bacterium | reverse complement strand
GGCGCCGCGGAGGACTCGACTTCCTCGGATCCTTCTCAGACCTCCTGTCGAACCCGGAGGCTAACGAACAGGTGGCCGAGTTCGTCCGCGGCAAAATCAGCGAAGTGGTGAAGGATTCGGCAACGGCAGAGAAGCTCAAGCCTCGCGGATATCCGATCTTCGCCCGCCGGCCGTGTCTCGACACGGGCTATTATGAAAGCTTCAATCTGCCCCATGTCCGTTTGCATGACTGTCTCGAGCACCCGATCGAGCGCGTCACCAAGAAGGGTGTGCTGACGACGGCGGGCGAGGTCGAACTCGACACGCTCATTCTCGCAACCGGTTACGACGGTCTGACGGGCGCCCTCATGGCGTTCGAAGTGCGCGGCCGCAACGGCGCCCGCGTCAACGACAAGTGGGCGGGAGGCGCTCGCTCCTATCTCGGTCTGATGATGGCCGGCTTCCCCAACCTGTTCATGGTTTGCGGTCCCAACGGGCCGGCGGCGCTCGCCAACATCATCACGCTCGATGAGCAAAATGTGAACTGGATCTGCCAGCTGATCGAACACATGCGGAGTCGAAACCTCGCGACCGTAGAGCCAACGCGAGAGGCGGAGGACAGCTGGATGGAGCAGGTCTTCGCGCTAGCCGAACTCACGCTCGTTTCGAAGGCGAAGACTTGGTACGTCGGCGCCAATGTCGACGGAAAGCCGCGCGGGCTCATGATGTATACGGGCGGCTTCTTCCGCTACAATGAAACCTGCACCAACGTCGCACGGGACGGCTATCTCACCCTGACATTCGAGCGCGAACTGGCTGGCGTCGCATAGCGGGGGCGTGATCGGCGGTTTACGTATCCGGTCGCGGGCTATGGGCGCGGGTTCAGGCCGTGACCGGAATCTGCGGAGCGTCCCGCGAAACCCCGTCGGCAAGGTCCGCGCCTGAGCTTTCTTGGTTGCGCGCCTTGTACGTAGCTATGCACTCTTTCATCGCCGCGAGAATGTGCTGGCGCTTGCTGGAAATGCGGTCCGCGAGACCACCTACGCCGATCGCCAGTGGGATGCCGTACAGCGTCTCATCTAGAGGCATTGCAATCGCCGACAGTTGCGGGGTCGGACGCTTCGGCACGTAGGCGTAACCCATATCGCGAGTCCAGCGCACCTCGCGCAGCAACTCCTCTAGGCTCGGCAGCGCGCCGCCGCCGATGCCGTAGTAGCGCGAATAGCGGTAGATTTTGTCGATCTCGCGCTGGCGCATCCGGCTCATGAGCGCGACGCCGCATGAGGAATCCACCATCAGGCGCATCGTGCCCTCGGGCGGTGGGACCTTGAACTCGTGCGTCGGCGTCTTGAGGATGATGTACTGGATATACAAATCGTGCTGGGCTGCGATTCCGACGGTTTCATCAGTCCGGCGCTGGATTTCCTCGACGAGTGTGACTAACCCGCCCTCGCGATTGATCGAACTCGGGATCCAACTGCCCAGGGCTGCGACCCGCATCGTGGGGATGTAGGTCATGGTGGCGCGGTTGTAGTTGAGGTAGCCCATCATAACCATGCTCTTGAGCAGGTTCGTAGCGCTGGATTGCGGGTACCCGAGGACGGTGTAAATCTCGTTGAGCCGCAGCGGACGCCGGACCTCCATGAAGAGCTCAAGGACTTCTAGGGTTCGGGACGCGGACTTCACCTTCTGCTGCATCGGTGCCTCCCCTATCCAGCCGTGTAGCCCGACTGTTTCGAGGGAAGGCTAAGGCCGTCGCAGGAGCGCAGCA
>JBMOHX010000714.1:0-1750 GCA_049317625.1 Phycisphaerales bacterium | reverse complement strand
CTGGTCGAGTCCCCGGTCCTGGTCGAGTCCCCGGTCCTGGTCGAGTCCCCGGTCCTGGTCGAGTCCCCGGTCCCGGTCTCGTGCTCGAGGTCGTCAGCCGACATCGCCCCAGTCTGTCGTGGCCCAGACGCGCCGAAGCGCACCCCCGCGAGGGTGCGTTCGGAGTGCGCAGCGATGTGAGGGAAGTGAGATGCCGGGGAAGTGGCCGTGTTGACCGCTGCGCGTTCAGGCCGCCGCCTGGGTTGTTCGGGTGTGGGTGTTGGCTGGTGGGCAGTGGAGGGTGGTGCCGTCGGGGAGGTGGATCCAGAACTCTTCGATGGTGCCGGTGACTCGTGCGCCGGGGAGGTGTTTGACGTGGTGGTGGTGTGTGCAGAGGAGCCCGAGGTTGTCGAGGTCGCTGCTGCCGCCGTGTTCCCAGGCGATGAGGTGGTCGATGTCGCACCAGGCGCCGGGGATGTTGCAGTCGTCGACGCGGCAGCCGCCGTCGCGGGCGAGGAGTGCTTTGTATTGGTCGAGGGTTGCGTAGCGTTCGCTGCGGCCGAGGTCGAGGATCTGTGACCCGGTGATGAGCACACGTTGCAGGTTCGCGTTGTCGGCGAGGCGTCGCACGATGTGGGCGGGGATGCGGTCACCGAAGTCGGTGACACCGGGTTCGTTGGAGTTCCCGGTGTAGGAGTCGATGGGGATCGTGATCAGCAGCGTGGGCTTTTCGCGTCCTCCGCGGACTTCGCCTTTGGCGTAGGCGTCGGCGAGCAGGATCAACCCGTCGCACATCCGCTGCGCCGTCGAGCGGGTGTCAGTCGCGGAGGGTTTCCCACCGAGGAACGAACACACCTTGAGTACTTGGCGGGCTTGGAGGGTGGGCATGGTGGCGGTGATGGTGATCTGCCCATCGATCGGCACCGTTGACCGCAGCGACCTGGCGGCGAACCGGCGGGCTTCGGCGGCTTCTTCGGTCTCCGCCTTGTGGGTCTCTTTCCAACGTTCGGCGGCGTCGCGGGCTTGGTTGGGGGTGGCGCCTTTGCAGGCGTCGATGAGTTCGTCGGGGTCGGCACCGGGGGGTGGGTTGTCGATCGTGTCGGCGAGTTCGGTGGCGGCGTCGGGGGACAGTTCGCCATTGGTGACGGCGTCGTCGAGTTTCGGGTTCTTGTTCATGGAGTTCCCGAGCTTCTGCTTCTTCTTCGCCGCCCCATACGACGACTTCGTTTTGCCGGCGAGCCAGTCGGCGATGCTGCGGGCGCCGGAGCCTTGCCAGGCGTGGGTGCGGTCGGCTTCGAACATCACCCGGGCTTGTTGGACGGTGAGTTGGTCGATCTGGCGTTGCAGTTCGATCGCCGCGTACTTCAACTCGACCGAATCCATCCCACGCACCGGCACTCGGGCGATGGTCCCGATGGCGGTGGCGCTGGTGGCGAGTGCGGCCCTCATGTCAATGACGATAACGAACACATGTTCGACTGTCAACCCACTCTGACAGATTCGGCAGAAAGCAGCAGGAACAGGTCCGTTCACTCCCGCAGGAGGGTGTCACGGTCCGGAACGATCGGCCGGCGCTGGCTCGGAACTCGACCCCGGATTGTGCGGCGGCTTCGTTTGCACCTCGCGGGGTCGGCTGGCCTATGTGGTCCGTACTGCCGCTCGGTGTGCCGCGCTGAACCATCGAGCACTGCGATCGATTGAATCGATGCCCAGCGAGCCTTCGAACACGCCGAGAGCAGCGAATTGTAGGCTGAGGCGGTGAGTCGCGAAT
>JBMOHX010000713.1:0-1770 GCA_049317625.1 Phycisphaerales bacterium | reverse complement strand
TCTCGGCTGCCATCTGCGCGGCGAACGGGGTGCTCTTGCGCGACCCCTTGAAACCGACGCCACCCGACGAGGCCCACGAGATGACGTTGCCCTCGGTGTCGGTGATGGAGACGATGGTGTTGTTGAACGAGCTCTTGATGTGGACGACACCGTTGGTGACGTTCTTGCGCTCGCGCTTGCGGGGGCGGCGACCGCCCGGCTTCGGCTTAGCCATCGTTACTTCCTCACGGCCTTCTTCTTGTTGGCGACGGTCTTCTTCGGGCCCTTGCGGGTACGAGCGTTGGTGTGGGTGCGCTGACCGCGGACCGGCAGGCCCTTGCGGTGGCGGACGCCCTGGAGGCACCCGATCTCGATCTTGCGCTTGATGTCCTGCGCGACTTCGCGGCGGAGGTCACCTTCGACGGTGATGTGTTCGTCCACCCACACGCGGATCTTGTTCACCTCGTCCTCGGTGAGGTTGCGCACGCGCTGGTTGGGGTCGAGACCCGTGTCCGCGCAGATCTTCTGGGCGGTCGGCTTGCCGATGCCGAAGATGTAGGTGAGCGAGATCTCCAGCCGCTTCTCGCGGGGGATGTCGACGCCGGAAATACGTGCCATGGTGCTTGCTTCCTCAGCCTTGACGCTGCTTGTGACGCGGGTTCTCGCAGATCACGCGGACGTTGCCGTGCCGGCGGATGACCTTGCACTTCTCGCAGATTTTCTTCACGCTCGGACGGACCTTCATGGTGACCGGTGCTTTCTTACTTGTATCGATAGGTGATACGACCGCGGGTGAGGTCGTACGGGGTGAGCTCTACCTGGACCTTGTCGCCAGGAAGGATGCGGATGTAGTGCATCCGCATCTTGCCGCTGATGTGCGCCAGCACCTTGTGGCCGTTCTCGAGTTCCACGCGGAACATCGCGTTCGGCAGGGACTCGGTGATCGTGCCCTCGAGCACGATGGCGTCGTCTTTCGGCTTGGGCAGAGGGGGCTCCTCACAACTGGCAGGGCGGGCAGGACTTCTCGAGAGATCTCGACACCCGGTCGTCGCTGGCGCACGCGCAAGCCTGACTGGGCCGAGGAGCCATGCTATCGGGCGGAATTCACAACGCCAAGCCCCGTCGCGGAATGGCGAAAACGGCCGATGAGCAGCGCTTCCGCTGCGCTGCCGTCACCTCGCACCGACGTCCGAGCCACCCGGGTACCGCCCGGAACGGCGTGCGCGCTGTCGCGCAAGCCTGGTCGCGCCCGGCCAGACCGGGTCACACCCGGTCGACGCGAACACCGTAGCAAGGCGCCGCGGCCGGCCGGAGGATGTCCCGGTCGCCATGCACCCTGGGGGATCATCGGCCCGTCGTCCACCGATCTTGATTGGTGCAGGTGTTCTTCACGTCGCAGTAGAAGTCGAAGCTCCAGGTGCCGCCTTCGCGGCCGACGCCGCTGTGTCGGCTGCCGCCGAACGGCGCCCGCAGGTCGCGCACGAAGAAGCAGTTCACCCACAGCGTGCCGGCGACGAGCTGCGCCCCCACCCGCTCGGCCCGCTCGGGATCGCCGGTGAACAGCACGCCGGCGAGGCCGAACTCGGTGCCGTTGGCCATGGCCACCGCCTCCTCCTCGGTCGGGCAGGTCTGCAGCGTGAGCACCGGGCCGAACACCTCCTCGGTGAGGATCTCCGAGCCCGGCTCGGCGTCGACGAACAGGGTGGGCCGGTAGTAGAGGCCGCCCAGATCGTCGTTCGGACCGCCGCCGATGACCGCAACACGGCGGGCAGTCGCCGTTGGTGCAGCGCC
>JBMOHX010000712.1:0-1772 GCA_049317625.1 Phycisphaerales bacterium | reverse complement strand
CGGCACCGTTCGCGCAGACCTCGAAGCTCGTCTCCCCCGCGGTGCAGGCGGACCCGCCGCCGAGAAGGCACGTGAGCTGGGGCACTCCGCTGGAATCGCACGCGTCGCCGGCGCCGTCTCCGTCACAGTCCGTCTGAGACGGATTGGCTGTGTTGGGACAGTTGTCGGGGCCGTTGGTATTGAGCGTGAAACCCGCGGGCAGAGGTGCACCGGCGCACACGCCGGTGTCCACCAGAGCGGTCGAGTTACGGACCCCGTCGCCGTCTGGGTCGGGGAAGGCCTGCTGCCGCCGCCAGACCTGGGAGTTCAGAGGATTACAATCGTCGAAGTCCAGAACCCCGTCGTTGTCGTCGTCAGGATCCACGGAATCGACCTCGAAATCTCCATCGAAGTCACGCTCCGCGGTGATCTAAACCCGGAACGCCTTCACGCGCATCGTCCCGCAGTCTGTAGCGCCATTGCCTCTGCGGACGCGAACCTTCATGGCGTTGACGTCCGCGATCTCCACGGCTTCGCCCGGGAGGAGGACCTCCACGCCGCCAATCCCCCAACGATACTCGCAGTTGATCCCGCTGGTGAAGTTCAGGCTGTTGTAGACCCCGGTGCCGCCGTCCGGCCCAAACCAAACGTTGAACGGCGGCTGAAAGTACTGCATCTCGAACTCGCCGACGGTGCCTGAGTCGTAGCGACCCATCACGTCCACGCGGAAGCTCGTGATCAGGTAGTTCGCGGGAATGCGGCTCGTGTCGACGTTGTCCAGGTTTGCCTCCAACCACGTCCGATCGGTGGTATCGTTGTTGTAAGCGAACAAGCCGCCCGTTCCGCAGTTGCAGGACGAACAGCTCGGATCGCCTTCTGCCTCTGGCTCGTCGATCCAACCCGTTGTTTCCAGGACACTCGACGCGAACAACGTATCGGTCGCCACCTGCGCATAAGCACAGCTCGCCACGCCAAGCGTCCCAAGCACGACGAGAACTGAACAGATTCGGTTCTTTAACATCAACCCTTACCCCCGTAAGCCGGAAGACATCAGGCCCTGACCAAAGCTCCGGCCAGCGACTCTCGCGAATCGCCCCTGTCTCCGAAATCGACCGCCGCGCCTCTCGGCGCGGCGGTCGGAGTTTGTATCAACGATCAGCAGCCCTGGTTGTCCCAGATGGCGAAGAAGTCAACGACGTCGTCGCTGTCCACAGCGCCGTCGGCGTTCACGTCGCCCTGCGGGAGTGCGCTGTCCCAGCGCGAGAAGAAGGCGATGACGTCGTCGCTGTCGAGCGCGCCATCGCAGTTGAAGTCGGCGGGGCACAGAGAGGCCGCCGCCGCGGGAGAGATCACCGAGCCGCAGGAGTTGCTCACCACGCAGTCGTAGGCTCCGGCCTCGACGGTGGTGCAGTTGGAGATCAGCAGAGTGGCCGTCCCGGCCCCAGAGACGACCGCGTCGGTCGGCTGAGTACCGTTCACCAGCGCGACGCCGTTGCGACGCCACTGGTAGGTCAGCGGGGGCTCGCCGCCCGCACCGACCGTGAACTGGAGGGTTCCGCCGATGCAACCGTTCACCGCGGCGGGTGCCTGGTTCACGGTCACGCTGTCGGGCCCGCTCCACTCCCAGGTGTTGCACGCGAGCACGCCACCCGGCAGCAGGCCGCCGAAGACCACCAGCCGCTGACGGGCGCTATCGAACGCGCCCTGGTGACGACGAGTCCCTGCCGGAGCGGAGGCCGCACCGGTGAGCTGGTTCCACACACCCAACGCCGGGTTCCACTCCCAGCTATCAG
>JBMOHX010000711.1:0-1776 GCA_049317625.1 Phycisphaerales bacterium | reverse complement strand
GCGGCGGATTTCTCGGCACCCAAACGAAGAGACGAGGAAATGGCGTTTCCTCGAGGCCGGAAAGTTCGACTTTCGTGGAAATACGTAAGTTCGTGCCTTTGGTCTCTGTCCCCCGCGTGCCCGACCTCACGTGCATCCTGTGCACGAATGCTCCCGCTGACCAATCGAATCCACGCGAATGGAGTGATTCGTTGGGACGGGACGTCTCGACAATGAACAAAGGGGAAAGTTGCTTGCCTCGCTCGATCCGGCCCGCGACCGGGACAGCGCGATCCCGAGCGAAATGGCTGATCGCTCGAATCATCGGATCGAGCATTCTGCCGATGCTACTTCTCCTCCGGCATGATGACCCACATGATGATGTACGCGATCGTGCCTGGGAACGCCACGGAGGCGATGGAGGCGACGACGTACAGGATGCGGACGAGGGTCGGGTCCCAGCCCAGCCACGCGGCGATGCCGCCGCAGATCCCGGCGATCATGCGATTGGATCTCGAACGTTGAAGGTGCATCGCGAGTCTCCTGCGGCCGCCCGTCGGAACACGGGGACGCGCTCATAGTTCGGCAAACGCCCGGCGCGTTTCCACGAGCGGTCGGGGTGACGGCGCGACCCTACCATTGGCCCGTGCACGAAGAAGCGTATCGGGTCATCGTCATCGGCGGAGGACACGCCGGAGTGGAAGCCGCGTGGGCGTGCGCGAACGTGCTGCCCGGCCTCGGGACGGTCGCGCTTGTCACCATGGACCCCTCGAAGGTCGGGGTGATGTCCTGCAACCCCGCGATCGGCGGCCTCGCCAAAGGGCAGTTGGTGCGCGAAATCGACGCGATGGGCGGGGTCATGGGGCTGGCGACCGATGCCACCGGGATCCAGTTCCGCGTGCTGAACACCAGCAAGGGCCCCGCGGTGCACGGCCCCCGGGCCCAGTGCGACAAGCACGCGTATGCGCGGGCCGTTCAGAGGCTCATCGCCGCGCGGGAGGAGATCGCGGTGCTCGCGGGGGCGGTCGAGGACATCGTGGTGGAGGCGGGCGATGCCCGGGGCGTCGTGCTGCGGGACTCGACGGGCGCGAAGCGGCTGCTGAGGGCGGGCGCGGTGGTGCTGACCACCGGCACGTTCATGCGGGGGTTGATGCACACCGGCGAGCAGAAGACCGAGGGAGGCCGTTTCGGTGAGCAGCCCGCGGTGGGGATCTCGGCGAGTCTTCGAGCTCTGGGGTTCGAGCTCGGGCGCCTCAAGACCGGGACGCCGCCCCGTCTCAAGCGTTCGACCATCCGTTGGGAGGAACTCCCGCCGCAGCCGGGCGACGCAGACCCGACACCCTTCAGCGAGTTGACCGGGTGCGGCGCGGAGCTGGCGTACGCCCCGAGCCTGCACGCGTTCCCCGTGCTGCGCCAGGTGGAGTGCCGTCAGTCGCAGACCAGTGCCGCGACGCACGAGGTGATCCGTGCAAATCTCCACCGTGCCCCGATGTTCAGCGGGCAGATCGAGTCCGTGGGCCCACGATACTGCCCGTCCATCGAGGACAAGGTCGTTCGCTTCGCGGAGCGCGACGCGCACGGGGTGTTCCTCGAGCCCGAGAGCCTCGAAGACGACTGGATCTACTGCAACGGTATTTCGACGAGCCTGCCGGCGGACGTGCAGGACGCGATCGTCCGCGCGATGCCCGGATGCGAAAGCGCGGAGATCCTCCGTTACGGATACGCCGTCGAGTACGACATGGTGCGGCCTCACCAGATCCTGCCCACGGGCATGACCCGCGCGGTCCGCGGCTTGTT
>JBMOHX010000710.1:0-1776 GCA_049317625.1 Phycisphaerales bacterium | reverse complement strand
GTGCTGAGAGTCGTCGCCGGTTCGGACATCATCGGTACCACGATCGATGCGCAAGGCGACCTGCTCATCGGAGCAAACACCTCCTCGGCCGCTGCCGGCACTGCGGCGGTCACGCTCGGGGACATGACCTCGCTCTTGGCCTTCTCGGAACTGGTCTGCGAAGACCTGATTGTCGGTGACGCCAACGGGGGCCAGGGTTCGCTCTCGTTGAGGTCGGGAGTTCTGCGGTGCGCATCGGCGCGGTTTGTGGGCGGGCACAGCGCGCTGACGATCGAACAGGGGGTGATCGACTGCTCCGGCCCCTTCATCTGGGAGAACGGACCGCTCACGATCGATGGGATCGATAGCGCGGGGCTCCTGTTCCAGGGCGTGACGACACTGGACTTCCCGATCAGGTTCGGCGTCGCGAGAGATGGTCACATCGGTGTCGCCGGCCCCTCCGCAGATGTCACCGTGAACGGGGATATCACGCTCGGTGAACAATCAACCGGACACGGAGACATCGATGTCTCGAGCCGCGGGACACTTACCGTCGCCGGCACAGTTCATCTGGGCGTCGCCGGAAACTCCTCTCTTGCGACACAGAGCGGCGGGATGTTCGTTGCGGACAGTCTCGTCGTCGCGGCGACCAGCGGGAGCGAAGCCGCCATCAGCATCGGCAGCAACAGCGCTGTGGGCACCTTAGATGCGCTGTACTTGGGGGGCACCTCGCTCGGGCCGGGAGGCACGGCCGACGTGAGCATTTCCAACGGGGTGCTGAGCGCTCAGGACGTGGTGGTCTGCTGGGGTGGGACGACGATCGACGTGAACAGCGGCCAGATTGTTTCCAACGCCAACATCAGCATGCGCGCGGGCAGCTCCGTGACCATGAGCTCCAGCACATTGCGAGCGACGGGCCTGAACTTTGCCGGAGCGCTGAACGCAGTGGGCGACGGCGTTGATCTCACAGGATCGGGCGAAGTGGAAGCCGCGATTACAGGAACAGGAACGGGAAACGACATCACCGCCACGGGCCCCCTCAGCCTCGGCCTGCCCTCTTCCGTCAACGGCTACAGCGGCACGAACATCGACCTCTCCGTCGGCCCACACACCGTGACCCTCGGTGACGCGAACAACGCCGACATCGGCAACACCACCATCGCCGGAGGCACGCTGCTCACGGTGCAATCGATCAACATCCCGCCCGGGAAGACCGTCTCCGGCGGCGGGACGATCGACGCCCGCTTCATCCTCAACGCCGGGAACATCAACGCCACCACACCCCAGGGCTTCGTACTCAAGGGCATCGTCTCCGGCACCGGTCCTCTCACCGGCACACTCTTTGACTTCAGCAACACCGGCGGCTTCTCGGGACGAGACACACTTAACTCCCAGATCCGCGGCAGCGCGGGCAGCGTCATCACCGCCACCGGCAACCTCACCCTCGGCACGGCAACCTCCACGGGCTTCTCCTTCGACGGCACGATCATCACTAACACGAACCAGGTGACGCTCCGCGATACCAGCATCGCCGCGGTCGGCAACGTTCAGCTCGGGGGCGGCTCGCTCTTCTGCACCGACACCGATCTGGCGAGCGACCTGAACGACGTCGCCAGCGGCTTCGGCACAATCGTCACGACGCCGCGAACCTGGATCAACGCGGGCACCATCCGGCCCGATGGACTGGGGGCCCCGGTCATTGGTCAGATCAGCACCCTCGGCAATGTGAACATGGAGAACGTCTTCGACACCGCCGTCATCGACCTCGATATCGGCGGCACATCCAACGCCACGATG
>JBMOHX010000709.1:0-1780 GCA_049317625.1 Phycisphaerales bacterium | reverse complement strand
GAGGCGGTCGTCGCCTACGTGCCCGCAGGCGGCAGAACCTGGACCGCCATGGCCCTGAGCCCCGGCTGGTTCACGGTCGGCGAGGACCCGCCCCCCGAGCCCGGCACGCAGATCACCGCCTTCAGCTTCGAGGGCCTCGATCCGCCGGTCAGCGGCACCATCGACGAGGCGGCGCACACTATCGCCCTCTCTGTGCCCTCGGACATCGACTTGAGCGCCCTCGTCGCCACCTTCACGACCACCGGGCTGGCGGTCAGCGTCGCCGGCCTGCCCCAGGTCAGCGGAGTCACCGTGAACGACTTCACAGACCCCGTGACCTACAGGGTGACGGGCGGGGACGCATCCGCGCAGGACTACGTGGTCACGGTGACGAGTGCGCCCGGGATCCATGTCGGCGATCACTACGGCGGCGGCATCGTGGCCTGGATCTTCCAGAGCGGCGAGGATGGCTACGCCGCCGGAGAGACCCGGGGGTTGATCGCCGCCGAGCGGGATGACGAGCACGGAAAGGCCAACTGGTGTCCGCGCGAACACGCTGTCGAAATCTACACCGGAACGGGCATCGGCCAGGGCATGGCGAACAGCGAGAAGATCGTCCAGTTCTACCGCAGTCGAGGCCTCGGCGACCAGTACGCGGCCGGATACGCGCGCAACTATCGCGGCGGCGGCTACGACGACTGGTACCTGCCGAGCAAGGACGAGCTGAACCTCCTGTTCATCAACCGAGGGGCGGTCGGAGGCCTGAGCGGCTGGTACTGGACCTCGTCCGATTACAACTGGGCCGTAGCTTGGGAGCAGTACTTCACCGAGGGCCAGTACCTCGGCCGCCAGGCCACGAGCGGCAAGAACTCGATGAGCTCGAAGGTCCGCGCGGTCCGCACGTTCGTCATCAACCCGTACAAGGCGATCACGGCCTTCAGCTTCGAGGGGCTGACCCCGCCCGTCGTGGGCACCATCGACGAAGCCGCGCACACCATCACGGCCGTGGTCCCTCTCGGCCCCGACCCGAAGACACTGGTCGCGACCTTCAGCACCACGGGGGCCTCGGTCGCCGTGGGCGGCAAGTCACAGACCAGCGGGCAGACGGCCAACGACTTCACGAACCCCGTCACCTACACGGTCACCGCGCGGGACGGCACGACCCAGAACTACGTCGTCACCGTGTACTACGTCGGCAAGAGCTATCAGGGCGGCAAGATCGCCTACTTCCTGCAGCCCGGAGACTACGGATACGTGGCCGGTCAGATGCATGGACTGATCGCGACCGCGGAGGATCAAAGCCGCACGTACAAGATGGTTTGGAGCAACATAGCGAACCTTCTGGTCGGGACGACCCATACCGGACTGAGCTGGGGTCGGGCGAACACCGCCGACATCGTCGCGCAAGCTGGCTGCACCCGCGGCGCCGCGTGGGTCTGCAGCCACCTGAACGAGGGCGGCTACGCGGACTGGTACCTGCCGAGCAAGGATGAGCTGGACCTGCTCTATCACGCACGGAACGCGGTCGGTGGCTTCGAGGGCGGCTCCTACTGGAGCTCGTCCGAGATCGATCGGGCCGATGCGTGGGAGCAGTACTTCGGCAACGGCAATCAGCACTGGGACCCCAAGGTCGTCGGGGAGTGCGTGCGCGCGATCCGTTCCTTCTGAGCGCGCGGCACTTCGGCAGTCCCGCGCGGCGCGGGGGCCTACGCTCCCGCGCTGCCTTGGCGGTGCGCGGGCCGGCCGGGAGGCGGCGTGCCCGCGGGCAACTGTCGCATCTCGTTCTACGACCCCCCGGCGT
>JBMOHX010000708.1:0-1793 GCA_049317625.1 Phycisphaerales bacterium | reverse complement strand
AGGAGCCCGCTCCGGGGTGTGCTCTCGACCGGACGGCGCTGCGGGCCGACCTCGCAACGCGGGTTCTCGGTGAGGTTCGAGAGTCTCGAAGAGGCGGCGCCCGAGAGTGGTTGTTCGGATCGCGTGCCTTCCGCATCGCTTCGCTCGCGGGTGTTGCAGTTGGCTGCGCGCGTCGCTTCGTCCTGAGGCTCGCAGGCGGGATGGGAGACCTCCGGACCCGATGCTCTGGCTCGGTCGTGAACGCGTCCAGCTGCACACTCGCAACGCGCCACAGCGATTCGAGTCACGCCCCCACTTGCACCGCGATCGCCGGACGAACGTCACCCAGCACGAGGGCCCCTTGGTCCTGCCCGCCGGCAGGCCACCTCGCCGAAGGCGAGAGCAAGGACGGAGGGATGGGCAGACCTCCGGACCCGATGCTCTGGCTCGGTCGTGAACGCGTCCAGCTGCACACTCGCAACGCACCACAGCGATTCGATTCACGCCCCCACTTGCACCGCGATCGCCGGACGGACGTCACCCAGCACGAGGGCCCCCTGGTCCTGCCCGCCGGCAGGCTAGCAATTTGTGGATGACCCCCTCGCGCGGCGCGGCCGCCGCCATCAGCTCTCGCCGTGTCCGCGCCGCGCGAGGGGTTCATCCACAAATTGCTAGGTGTTTGCCAGCAGCGAGAAGCATGACGGAGGGATGGGAAACCGGTCGGACCCGATGCCGGCCGTAGACGATCTCGATCGCCCCGCTCGACTCCGACTCGGAATCCCCCACGCCCTCGCGCCGCAGGCGCGAGGGCGGAACATTTCGCTCTCACGGCCCGCGCCGACTGGGTTAGCGTCGCACCCCCTATGAGGTTTCGACGCCACGCCGTCGCGACGCTGATCGGCGTCGCCGCAGTCACGGTCATCAGCACGTCCGTCATCTCGAATCGCCTCTTCAGCGGGCTCACCAGCGCCGTCGAAGAAGGTCAGTTCGAGCTGATGCAGTCGATCACGGAGTCGACGCTGCGCATCACCGAGGGGCGCGCGCAGGCCCGCGCGTCGATGATCGCGGACCTGCCGACGGTGCGCCGCCGGATGGCCGCCGGGGACCGCGAGGGGCTCTTCGAGGAGCTGAAGGACATGTTCGCGGTCCAGCGCGATCAGTTCGGCGCCAAGACGATGCAGTTCCACCAGCCGCCCGCGCTGACGTTTCTCCGCATGCAGGAGCCCGAGCGACACGGCGACGACGTGTCCGCGTACCGGCCGATGGTCGCCGCGGTCAACCGCGATCACGCGCCGCGCCACGGCATCTCGCTCGGCCGCGCGGGTCCCGCGATCACCGCGGTGGTGCCGCTGCTCGCGCCGGATGGCCACCACGTCGGCAGCTTCGAAGTCGGCCTCGAATTCGGGCCGATGCTCGACGAGCTCAAGTCTTCGTACGGCCTCGAGGCGACGCTGTTCGTGCTCGAGGAGCCGCTGCGACGGGTCTCGACGGGCGTGCGCGGCGAGGTCCTCAGCGAGGAGAACCGCGTGGGCCGTCACGTGAAGTTCTACTCGACCAACTGGGACCTCGTTCGCCGGCTCGTTCGCTCCGACGACCTCGCGCACGTGGAGGAGCCGGTGCGGTATGCGCGCGACGCGGTCGGAGTGCCCTACGGCGTGCTCGTCGTTCCGGTGCGCAACATCGCGGGCGAGCCGCTCGGTGTGCTGATGGTGGCGAGCGACTTCTCGGGAACGCGCGAGGCCGCGGGGCGCTCGCTCGTGTGGCAGTGCCTGCTCGCGCTGTTCGCGAGCGTGGTGATCGCGGGGGCGGTGTTG
>JBMOHX010000707.1:0-1798 GCA_049317625.1 Phycisphaerales bacterium | reverse complement strand
TGGACGACCGCCAGGCAATAAATTACCGATGGCACCTGCGGCGAGAGCGCCTCGTTCGCCGGCGCGACGGAGGTCAGCGGGCTGAACAGCCTCGTGGGCCAGTCCTTTGTTCCGATGACCAAGACCCTGCTCCTCACGCTGAACTCCGCCGCGCTGGGTGGTGCGTTCAACCCCGACAACATCGAGTGCCTGTCGGTGGGCCCGGTGCTCCCCAACGGTGATCAGTCGTTCTTCCTCGTCGCCGACAACAACTTCGGCGCGACCCAGTCGAACACGTTCATCATGATCGCGGTCCCTTCGCCCGCGGGCATGGGTGTGCTCGGCCTGGGCCTGCTGGCCGCCGGTCGCCGCCGCCGCTGAGCCGAACAATCCAATCCGTTGCTCGTACGACCCCCGCCCGATCGGCGGGGGTCTTTCGTTCCGGGCAGGGAGCGCCGAGCGATCAACGAAAAGCCCCCGCCACGGGGCGGGGGCTCGGTCGGCGGGTGTTGTCGGGAGAAGGCTCAGCAGCCGGGGTAGCCGGTGCCGCCCTCGTCCCACGACACAAAGAAGTTGATCACGTCGTCACCATCGACTCCGTCGGAGTTGTCCGTGTCGGCGCATGAGTTGGCGTTGTCCCAATCAGCAAAGAAACCGATCACGTCGTCGCCGTCGATGCTCCCATCGTTGTTGTAGTCGCCGAAGCAGTTGTCCGCACGCCAGGGGCATGGGGGCGACATCGAAACCGCGCACGCACCGCTCAAGGCAATCACATAGTTGCCCGCGGCCTGGGCGTTGGCGGTCCAGCCATTGACGGCGTTCGCCGCGGCGGGGCCATCGGGTGCGCGCTCGGTGTTGAAGGGGCTGTCGAGCCAGAGGTCGGTGCCCGAGTTCTGGGGATCAGTGTCGTAGCGGGAGACGGCGAGGTAATAGGTACCAGAAGCAGGAACGAGGGCGCTGCTGATACGGCTCTGCAAGCTGTTATCGCCGGGCAGACCGTCGGGAACGTCATCGTTCATCACCACGCCAAAGCCCGCGTTGTTGAAGAGGAAGAGCTGGGTGTCAAAGGCAGTCTCGGGGAAGGTCGTGGCGGCGAAGGCGATATCACAGACATCGATTTGGAACATATCGACATCGTTCCCCGAGGTGAGCGTGCCTCGAATCTGCGGAATCGCCAGTTCAAAGCTCCCAGCGACGACCTGGGCATTTGCGGGCAGATCACCCGCATCGCCGCCACCGCTCACTGTTTCGAACCATGTGTTCGCGGGTGGGCATTGGGTGATCGTAAGGGAAGTCTGTGACGTTGCGGTGCGGTCCTGAGCGTCAGAAACTGTCACCACGACAGGGATCTGTTGTGGCGGGGCCCCCTCGGTAAGAAGAAGAACGCTAATCGTAAAGACGTTGTCGCCCGCAGTTTCATCGCCGTCGAAACCCTCATCGTTGAGTGCAACAGTTAACCCGAAGATGTCAGCGGTCGCGATGAGATTGGTACTCGCAGGCTGTGACCCTGGCGTGACGGTGGCTCGAAGCAGGACGGTCGTATCCTGGCAGTTGTCGACCTGATTGGGTGTAAAGCTGACGACCACGGAGGGCGGAACGGTCAGTCGATCAATCCAGAGTCCGAGAGTTTCAGCCGCGGCGGGGGCTGACGTGCCAAACTTGGCGACCTGAATGAAGTAGGTTTCGCCAGCAGTCAGGTTGGCCGTGAACTGCAGGTCGAGGAAGGGCAACGCGTGCGCGAACTGGAAGCTGACGTGGTACGTGGCGTCGCCGCACTCGGCCCCGGAGCCGAGGCCGAGCGGCTGCGAGTCGACGGCGC
>JBMOHX010000706.1:0-1799 GCA_049317625.1 Phycisphaerales bacterium | reverse complement strand
CATGGTGTTGCGGTACTCCGCGCGGTTGAGCCTGTGGATCGTGAACCAACCCGGATCCGGCTTGGCGTCGGCGGGCACGTAGTCGAGGGCCTCGTCGAGCCACTGCTGAAGGATGAGTCGCTCGTGGTCGCTCGGCTTGGGCTTGTCCTCGGGGGGCATCTGGCGCGTGACGATCATCTCGCGTGCGGTGACGAGATCGTCCACGATGGCGAGGGCATCGCTCAGCGACGAGAGACCATCGAGTCGCACGTCGCCCTTCTGCTTCTCGGCGTTGTGGCAGGCTGCGCAGTACGTGCGGAGCAGCGGCGCGACATCGGAGGCGAGCCGGCGATTGAGCTCGTCGGCGAGAGGGTCGGGTGCCTGTGCTGCCGCCATAGACGCGATGCACGTCGCGAGGATCGCGGCGGCCGCGGCGGCGAGGGTGCGCATGGGGGCCTCAAGCACGCACAAGTGTACGTCGCGCGCGGCTGGCTCTGGGCACGAAGGTCAGCAGCCGGAGTCCCAAGCTCCGAAGAACTCGATCACATCGTCCCCATCGGTGCCGCCGTCGCCGTTGACGTCGCCGTTGTTGTTGTCCCAGTCGGCGAAGAACGCGATGACGTCGTCGCCGTCGACCGAGCCGTCGTTGTTCCAGTTTGCCAAGCACTCGCAGATGTCGGGGATGCCGTTGCCGTTGAGGTCGCGCGGGCCGGGCACGCGGATGGCGATGTTGTCGATGTCGTGGTTGTTGTTGAGGCCGCCGGTTCGGCCGCCGAAACCGATGAGGCCGACGAAGGGCGTGTAAGGGATCTCGAGTTGGCTGAAGGCGGTCTCGGTGACTCCGGCGGCGTTGGTGACGCGAACGGTGATGTGGTTGCCATCGAAGATCACCGTGGCACGGTGCCACTGGTTGTCTTCGAGGTCGAAGGAGGGGACGTAGCTGCCGCGGGTGACGCCGTCGGTCATGATCTCGATGGCGTTCTCGCCCTCACCGTCGTTGTCGTAGGTGTCGAGCTGAACGACGATGGTGCCGGGCCCGCTCGGGGCCTCGTTCGTCGAGCCGGGGCCCTCCTCCGAGAAGAGCTGGGAGGTGGTGTACCTCGAAGCGTCAAACAGGGCGAAGCTCATGCCGTCCGCACCCGATCCGCCGCCGATGCGGAAGTCGAAGCTGACGTTGAAAGACTCGGTGGGGTCAGGGGAGAGCGGCGCGTGGATGAGTGTGCCGAGGACGTTGTTCTGCGTGGGAGTGAGCCGAACGAACCCGGTGGTGAGCTGCGCAACGCCGTTCACGAACCAGCCGTTGAGGCCGCCGGCGAAAGTCTCGGTCTGGAGCGTTGTGGTGTCGCACTCGTCGGGGATCGCGTTGCCGTCGCAGTCCTGGCTGCGGCCGGCGAGGATGTCGCACTCGTCGGGGATCGCGTTGAAGTTGCAGTCGAGGCTCGTGCCGTTCGCGAGGTCGGTCGCGTCGGGGATGGAGTTCGCGTTGCAATCGGGCGGGGGCGGGGGCTGGAGGTAGCGGGCGCGGAAGATGCTCGCGCCGCGGGCGGTGGGGTCGTCGAAGGAGTCCTCCTTGTAGAAGTCGCTGAAGTACAGGCCATCGGGGCCGGCGGCGATGGCGACGGTGGTGGACTTGCCGCCGCCGTTGTAGTAGGCGATCGCGCGGGAGTTGCCCACGAGCGCGCCGTTGGAGTCGATGGTCCACTCGGTGATCGACTTGTAGTACGCGCTGCCGGGGCCGCTCGCCCAGGTCGCGCCCGACTGCGTGATGTACGCGCGGCCTTGGTACTCGGCGGGGAAGCCGCTGCCTGCGAAGGTCTCGG
>JBMOHX010000705.1:0-1801 GCA_049317625.1 Phycisphaerales bacterium | reverse complement strand
CGGCGTAACCGGTGCCGTCGGTGGTGACTTCGCCGTTGTAGATGTTCATCATGTCGGGGGACTCGACGAAGGAGTGGTAGAGGTACTTGTTCTCCGGGTCGAGAGGGTGGTCGATCTTGAACGAGCCGCCCGCTTTGGAGAGCGTTCCGTTGACGGAAAGACCCGAAGCGTTGAGCGTCATCCGCGGCGTCACGCCAACCCAATCCGGCCCCGGTTCGGTGTACCACTGAAAGGAGCCGTTGTTGGTGACCATCCGGATCCACTGAGTCGGGATCTGCGAGTAGAAGCCGAGGTCGGTGGTGCCGGTCACCGGTACCGTGCCGTTGTGGACGACGCCGTTGGCGAGCCGCATCCGACCGTTGACGTCGAGGGACTGGATCGGGGCGGGGTTGTTGATGCCGACGTTTCCGTTGGGCGCGATGCGCAGCCCCTCGTTGAGGATTGAGCTTCCGATGTTCGTGAAGATGTCGGTCTGATTGGCATGTGCGAACACGATCGGGGTGTTGAAAGCCGCAACGATCTGGGGCGAAAGCCCGAACTTCTTGACGAAGCCCAGACGGGCCCCGGCCTGAGAGTCGAAGCCCACCGCGAAGTTCTCGATCCCGTCGTCGCCGAAGAGCCCCGACCCGACGACGTGGAGCGGCCGCCGCGGCGCCGTCGTGATGCCGACCCCCAGTGAAGAAACCGTCATCGGCAGCGCGGAGTTGACTCGCCGCGTCGGACCAGTCACCGCGGAGATGCTGTTGTCTCCCGAGTTGGTCGTGTAGACGTAGTCGCCCCATGATGCGATGGATCGGGGCCCCGCCGGCAGGGAGACCTGGCTGACGGTGGTCGGATTGTCAGGGTTTGAAACATCAACGATCTCGACCGTGTTCGATGCGGCGCAGGTCACCAGCGCGTACCGACCGACGAGTATCACCTGCCGGGGATCAGCTCCCGCGAGCGTGAGCCGCGCTTGCAGAAAGAGAGGCGATGTGTCGAGCCGGAATACCTGCAGTGTGTTCTCGCCGGTCACCACAAAGGCGTTGTTCCCGTTCACCGCGACGCTCGTCGGCGAGGCGTCGGTAAAGGCACGCCTGACCGTCACGAGCGACAGCCCGCCAGACCCCACGTCCTGCGGCTGGATGAGTTGCACGTCGTTCGGGGCAACGACCGCCACCGCCGAACCTCCGTCGGGCAGCGCGAAGAAGCTGGTGACGCGGAACGAGGACGCTGTCTCCAGCGAGTATCGCACGGGCGCCACCGGCGAAGCAGTCGTGTACGACGTGTAGATCGCCGCGCCCCTGTCGCCACCGATGTAGAGCCTCTGCTGAGGCGTTTGAGAAATCGTGCGAGGATTCCTGACGATGTTTGAGGCCGCCACGAGCACGGGCGACGCCGGATCGGTCACCCGGAAGACCTGCAGCGTTCCCGAGTTGAAGTTGATCACGTGCGCGAAGGCGTTGCTGGCGTCCGACACGATCGAAACACCGATCGGCCCGGAGTCGGTTGGAACGCTGGCCACCAGCCGCGGCACGGAGGCATTGGCAACATCAATCACCTGGAGCCGATTCGAGTTGAAGCAGGTCACGAAGAGGTACGTCTGGTAGGCCGCGGCACCCCACGGAAAGGCCTCGGTTCCAGCTCGCCCGACCGCTTGATACGGGAGCGAACCGAGATCGCCCGCGGGAGCGCCGATCAAGTCTCGTAGCCCTGACGTCAGCGTCGCGGGCGCCACCGTTCCGGGGGTGATCCCCGCACCATTCAACCCCGCGAGACCGGAACCGTTCCCGTTGAAGTTCCCGCTGAACGTCGATGCCGA
>JBMOHX010000704.1:0-1804 GCA_049317625.1 Phycisphaerales bacterium | reverse complement strand
GGGTACCGGGAAACACCGGGTCGTCCCGCCCTGCTGGCCACCACGCGGCAGTTCCTAGACGATCTGGGACTGGCCAGCCTTCAGCAGTTGCCGTTGATGTCAGGTGGCAGCAACCAGCAATGCTCTTTCGACGATTTGTTGGCTGTACTTCCGGTGGACGACTCCACCCCGGCCTTGGATCTTTCTCCTCACCCAGCGGCGGCTGCCGTACCCATGGAACGTCCGAATGAACCCCAATCCTGATCACGCTGCCGACTCCGAAGGTGATTCCATTCCTGCGGAGGCTCCCGAGTCAACGCTGCAGCCCGCCGCGAAGCCGGTGCGGCGCAAGCGTGCAGTGAAAGTTGCGGTTGCTGGGGGCCCCGAGATGCCCGAGGCGGCCGCTACTGTGGCGGCGGGTGACGCCATGTCTGATGACACCTTGCCAGGCTCGCCGTCCGAACTCGGTTCTGCAGAGGGGGCGTCTAGCGCCGACGAAACGAGCGATGGCGATTCAGCACGCAAGGGACGGCGCCAGCGGCGACGGAGTCCCCGAGCCGAGGACGTGGATGCCGCTGGCTCTGTGAATGAATCCGTCCAAAGCCGCGCCGAGGATGGTGCTGACGAGTCGGGCGGGTCGGAGGTCAGTGGACCGCCGGTTGTTCCTGCAGATGTGGGCGAAGTGTTCGCGCAGGTGCTCTCGGGTGCGTTCGACATCGAACCGCCAGCCGATGAGCCGGTCGCGCCGCCCAAGCGTGTGTTGCGCCCGGAGCCCGAAGCGCCGAAGTTGCACAAGGTGCTCGCCCAGTCGGGCATCGGCTCGCGGCGGGACATGGAACAGGCCATCGTCGACGGCTTGGTCGAGGTCAATGGCCAGCTGGCCCACACCGGCCAGCGCATCTCGTTTGGCGATCAGGTAAGGGTCAACGGCAAGCCGGTTCGGGTGCGCATCATCCCGCCGCCACCGCGCATCATTGCCTACCACAAGCCCACGGGCGAAGTGGTGACCAACGACGATCCTGAGCACCGGCCGACGGTCTTCCGCCGGCTGCCGCGTCTGCCGCAGGGCAAGTGGCAGGCGGTGGGTCGCCTGGACATCAATACCGAAGGCCTGCTGCTGTTTACCAACTCAGGTGATCTGGCTAACCGTCTGATGCATCCGCGCTTCGGCGTGGAGCGAGAGTACGCGGTGCGTGTGCTCGGGACGCTCGACGCCGAGTCGAAGGCGATGCTGCTGGAAGGCGTCACCATCGACGGCCAGATGGCGAGTTTCCGCTCGATCGAAAACGGTGGTGGAGAGGGCTTGAACCACTGGTACCGCGTCGTCATTACCGAGGGCCGCAACCGCGAGGTTCGAAAGCTATTTGATGCTGTTGATCTCACCGTCAACCGCCTCATCCGCATCCGTTACGGTTGCATCGTGCTGCCCCGCGGGCTCAAGCGCGGGGTGTGGGTGGATCTGGAAGACTCAGACATCCGCGCCATTCGCCGGCTGGCGGGCGGCGAAGCAGAAGGAGGGCCGCGCGAGCCGCGTCCGAATGGACGTGACGCGCAACAGGCTCGCCCGCCACGGGGGCGCGACAACGCACAAAAAGGCGAGCGCCGCGATGGTCGCCCCCCTCGTCCCGATCTGCCGGGCGGCGATCGGCCCTTCAGCGAAGGCCGTGGCCCACGCCCGCCGCAAGCCGAAGCCCCGTTGCGCACCGAGCGCTCGAGCGAGGACCGACCACCACGCGACGATGATCTCGACGACGACTTTGACCCGTCGCGCATTCCCAATCCGCTGGAGCAGACCTACGACAAGCGCTTCGTGCAGAAGCCCAAG
>JBMOHX010000703.1:0-1807 GCA_049317625.1 Phycisphaerales bacterium | reverse complement strand
CTGCGCTCCCACCTCACCGCGACCGGGCTGGCGACCCAGGTCCGCTGCCTCGTGTTGTGCAAGGGCCTGCCGCACCGCGTCGAAGACACCGACGCGCCCAACTGCGGAGACTTCGTGGGCGCGAACGCGACTGACTTCCCGGCGCAGTTCAACGAGAGTGACGCCACCTGCGCGAGCGTGGACAGTGAGCTCACCGTCCTCTGGCAGAACATCGAAACCGGCGAGGCCGGGGGGCCGGCTGACAGCAAGACCGACGGCGCGATCGTGAACCCGTACTGGAAGGCCACTCAGCCGATCGGCAACTTCACCACCGCGAACATCCTGACCGCGAAGACCTTCGCCGCCAGCGGCACCGGTCCGGTTTGGATTCTCTCGGGCTCGGGCGCGAACCGGCTCACCGCGGGCGACATGTACCTCGTGTGCCGGCTGGACGGTCACACGGTCGCGCAGGTCCGCGCCATGATCGATCGCGCAGCACGCTTCATGTACAACACCGCGACCAACGCGGTCATTCTCGACGAGAGCATCGGCGACAACACGGTCAGCCCCGCCAACAACGGGGAGTTCGACAACAGCAGCTCGTCGATGAGCTCGCTCTACGACAGCGACGACTACGACCAGGTGCTGGCGCAGATGACGCTGAGCGACAAGCGCTTCCTCCCCGCGAACATCCGGCACAACAACGCGCCGAACTCCACGGGGTTCTTCATCGGGCCGCGCCTGGATTGGCAGCCCAACCTCGGGATCATCGTCAGCAATCCCGTCGCGCTGCTGGCCACGTACGGAAGCAACCACCAGCTCACATTCCCCCAGACCAACGCCGGCGTCAGCGCCCGGATGATCTTCGCGGAGAGCTTCAACTACCCCGACGGCGCGATCTTCAACACCATCGAGAGCTGGAACGGCCGCGACTTCGGCGGCCTCGGACAGTTGGGCTTTCAGCAGCAGGAACAAGCCGCGGACTTCATCGCCGCGGGCGGCACCTTCGCGATCGGCAACGTGTGGGAACCGCTGGCGGACTCGGTGCCCGACAACCGGTACATCGCGCTGAACTTTCTGCTGGGCAACCTCTCGTGGGCGGAAGCCGCGTGGAGTTCCATCCCGGGTCTGAGCTGGATGCAGATCGTCATCGGTGACCCGTTGGCCCGCCCGATGCGCTCGAGCGAGAACATCGACGGCAACGCCCGCATCAATATCGACGACCTCTACGCCTACGACCGAGCCCCCGTCGACATCAACCGCAGCGGCACCGCGGACGCGGCCGACCGGGCCATCCTGATGCGGGTCCTGCGGTACAACGAGCGCCCGGATATCCGCTGATCCGCCCCGAAGCGCGCGTGCCGGGTGGCGTGCGCTGGTTCCGCTTCTACACCAGCCGGCCTTCCTCGAACGCCGGCGCCACCAGTTGCACCCCGACCGGCAACTCCGCGCCATCAGCCCGCGCATCACCCATCGGCAGCGAAATCGCCGGCAATCCCGCGAGGTTCACGCCCACCGTGTAGACGTCCTCGAGATACATCGAGAGCGGGTCGTTCACCCGCTCGCCCACCTTGAACGCCGGCGCGGGCGTCGTCGGCGTCGCGATCACGTCGCACCGCGCAAAGGCCCGCGCGTAATCCTCCGACAGCTTCCGCCGCGCCTTGAGCGCCGTCACGTAGTACGCGTCCTGGTACCCCGCGCTCAGCAGGTGCGTCCCCAGCATGATCCGCCGCTTCACCTCCGCGCCGAACCCCTCGCCGCGGCTGCGCTCGTAGAGCTCGAGCAACCCCTCGCCGCTCGCGAGCTTCGCCGCGCGGCCGTAGCGCAC
>JBMOHX010000702.1:0-1812 GCA_049317625.1 Phycisphaerales bacterium | reverse complement strand
CGATCGACTTCGACGCCGTGCTCGCCGGCAGAGATGAGATCGCGACATTCCTGCCGGACAACGCCCCCACCGCTCCCGCCGCGAAAGGCCGCTTCCCGGGCTGGGTCTCAGGATTGATGGCCAAGCCCTTCTTCCAGCACCTCTGGTTTCTCTGGTTCCTCTGGTGGCTCGTCGTCGGCTTCGCCGTTGTCGCCATGACGACGAAGTACTTGCCCACGATCCCACTGCCCGCCGGCCTCTTCTCGATGCCGTGGTGCCTGGTCTGGCTCGTACCGCTCACCGCCATACCACAGGCTTGGATGCACGAGCACGGGCGGTCCCCCGGATTCGGGCCCGACACATCAACGGGGATTCTCCCCGTGCCGCACGTGCTGCTGTACTACGCGATCTTCTTCGGGTTCGGCGCACTCGTCCATGCTTCACGCGGTTTCCAGGCGACGCTCGGCTCCCGCTGGTACCTCGCGCTCCCGCTGGGGCTGGTTCTTTTCCCCTTCGCGCTGCGGCTTTCCGATGAAGGGGCGTCGGGGATCATTGCGGACAACGCCACCCGCCACGTCGCTGCGTCTGCTGCCCAAGCGCTCTACGCCTGGCTCATGACGTTCGGCACCATCGGCTTGTTTGAAGCGGTGATGACCAAACCCCGATCCTGGGTGCGCTACCTCTCCGACGCCTCGTACTGGATGTACCTTGTGCATCTCCCTCTCGTCATCGTCGTGCAGTCGTTGCTGTTCTCGCTCTCGCTGCCCGCTGGTGCCAAGTTCGCGATCGCGGTCCTTGCACTCACCCCATCGCTGTTGCTCACATACCAGTTGCTCGTTCGACACACAAGGCTCGGCGTGCTGCTCAACGGACCCCGTCGCACCTGACGACCTTGCCCGCAGCGTGTCGGTGCCCGCGGAGCTTGACGGGCACCACCCGGATATCTGAGCGAGCACGGAGCCCCGTAGCCCAGCCCCCGAACGCCAACCACC
Source organism: Phycisphaerales bacterium (assembly GCA_049317625.1). Lineage (GTDB taxonomy): Bacteria > Planctomycetota > Phycisphaerae > Phycisphaerales > UBA1924 > JBEIUO01. The sequence goes on along the minus strand of JBMOHX010000702.1, from coordinate 841 downwards.
GCTCCCCTCCTAGCTTGGCTTTCCGATGCCCGCCGTCTCGCGACTCCTCACCACGCTCCTGCTCACACCCGGCTTCGACGTCGTCCGAGCCCTCGCACGCCGCGTCCCCTCACTCATCATCCCTCAGAAAGAGCTCTTCCTCGCCATCTCCCCGCCCTCATAGATCGCCACCAAGCGCCCCCTGGAGCGCATCACCCACGAGGGAAAAGCGTCACGCGCCCTGTAAGCCGCGCGGCAGCCCGCCCAGGCATCCCTCTCCCTCGCCCCTCACTCCGGCGAGTTCGGACGCGCCCCGATGCTCTTCTCCGGACCGTAGCCAAACGCCTCCGGATTCAGGTACTTCCCCTTCTCAGTCTCCGACTTCTCCTCCTCCACAACGATGCGGTTCTTCTTCGCGTACGCATCCTCCCGCACGCCCGTCACCTGCCACGAGACCTCCATCCCCGCCGCGCCCCCCGCGATCTCGAACGTGTTGCCCTCGATCTTGCGCGCGATGTAGAGGTTCGGGCCCGGCGCGCCGATCGCCGTCAGTTGGTACCTGAACGTCGAGTTGAGCGCATCAAACCACTCGGGCATCGTCACCTTCGCGTGCCCCAGCGAGTCGAGCGTCACCACCCCGTCGTAGATGTTCTTCATCTCCGGCGACTCCACGAACGAGTGCGAGAGATACCTGTTCTCAGGATCCAACGGGTGGTCGATCTTGAACGAACCCGCAGCCTTGCTCAACGTGCCCGTAACATGCACCCGCCCATCGAAGTACCCCGCGTGCCCCGTCGTCCCGCCGCCCGAACCGTAAATCGCACGCCCGCCATTCCCGGCCGTTGAATACACGCCCCAACCC
>JBMOHX010000701.1:0-1816 GCA_049317625.1 Phycisphaerales bacterium | reverse complement strand
CCTGACGCGAGTCAACGCGATCGGGTGCACTTTGACCGAATGGGCAGTCCCGGACTTGAACCGGGAACCCCAGCATTTTCAATGCTGTGCTCTACCAATTGAGCTAACTGCCCGCGCGGGCTCATTTCCGCTTGGGAGGGAACAATATCACCTTCCGCCGCCGCGTCAACCCGTTTGTTCGGGGGTCGACGGGGAACCTTTGATTGCCCCATAATGGCCCCGATGAGCCCCCCCACCGCTGGCCCCGATTCGCCATTGCTCGAAACCCGCGGGTTGTGTGTCGATCTGCCCGGGCGGAGTTCGTCGTGGTGGCGTGCTGCGCCGCCGCGGCGGATTGTGGAGTCGGTCTCGCTGACTCTGGCTCGGGGGCGGACGCTTGCGGTGGTTGGGGAGTCCGGCTCTGGGAAGTCCACGCTTGCGCGGGCGGTGCTTCGGTTGGTGCCGTTGGCGGCGGGTGATGTGCTGCTGGAGGGGCGTTCGCTTGGGTCGTTGTCGGCGGCGGAGCTTCGGTCGGCTCGCTCTCGCATGCAGGTCATCTTCCAGGATCCGGCGAGCGCGATGAATCCGCGGCACCAGGTTGAGGAGATCGTGACCGAGCCGCTCATCGTGCATGAGAGAGGCATGAGCCGGCAGCGGCGGCGCGATGCCGCGGCGGCTTTGCTTGAACGGTGCGGGATGCCGGCGGATTCGCTCGATCGGTATCCGCATCAGTTCTCGGGCGGCCAGCGGCAGCGGATCGCGGTTGCGCGGGCGTTGATGCTCTCGCCTTCGCTGATCGTGTGCGACGAGCCGACCTCGGCACTGGATGTGTCGGTGCGTGCGCAGATCATCAACCTACTCGCGGATCTGCAGCGGGAGCGCGGGATCTCGTATCTGCTGATCAGTCACGACATGGCGACCGTGCGGCAGCTCGCGGATGAAGTGCTCGTGCTCAAGAGCGGGCGCGTGGTTGAACAGGGGCCCGCGGATCGGGTGCTGTCGGCGCCGGAAGATGAGTACACGAAGGAGTTGCTTGCCGCGGTGGCGCGGTGGGTGCCGCTCGCGGGTTAGGTGCTTGAGGTGTGTGACCAGAGGCAGAGGTTGAGCATCGGCCACGCGAGGCGCCAGAGGCCTGCGGGGTTGGCGCGGACCGCGGCGAGGGCTGGTTCGGTGAACACCTGACTCGCGAAGTTGGTGGCGAGGAGTGGTGCGACCACTTCGGGGGTGGCGATCCACTCCTGGAACGGGAGCGGGAAGCTGGCCTTTGCGCGGCGGGTGACGAGCTCTGGGAGGTCCGCGCGGTAGGCGCGGCGGAGGCAGAGCTTGGTGCGGGCGGCGCGGTCGGCTGCGCTCTCGCCGTCGCGGGGGGCCGCGTCGAACTTGTCGGCGGTGGGCAGCGACTCGGCGTGCGCGGCGACGAGGGCGTCCGCGAATGGCGTGCGGCCTTCGACGCTTGCGAGCATGGTGGCCGAGTCGAGGCGGAGGAGCAGGCCCGCGAGGTTCACTCGGCGCTGCACGCGCAGGTGAGAGAGGAACGGGTCGGGTTCGTCGTCGTAGCCGATGGCGCTGAAGGCGTCCTCGTACGCGTCGAGCGTGGCGCGGGGGCCGCCTTCGGCTTCGAGGATCTCTGGGTTCAGGATGCTCTCGAGCGAGGCCGACGGGATCCATGACGCGGCTTCGAGCTCGGTTGCCGCGGCGGCGGCGAGGGTTGCTCTCCCGTTGCGGTGGAGCGCGTAGGCGCGCGCGAGCGCGAGGTCGTAGCCGCCGAAGAGTTCGTCGGCGCCTTCGCCGCTGAGCGCGACGACGTTGCCCGCGGCGCGCAGGGTTCGCGCGACGT
>JBMOHX010000700.1:0-1819 GCA_049317625.1 Phycisphaerales bacterium | reverse complement strand
TTTGACGACTGTGGCATTGCGCCACGCCCCGAATGCGGGGATAGCGATGAACAGGGCATCCTCGGGGCTGGCACGCGCGTTGCTAAGTAGGACGGCGGTTCTAGTTCGAGGCATCGTGACAATCGTGAGCCGCCCGCGGTGCTTCGGGGGGTGGTCGCATCGTGCGGCCACCCTTTTTTCGTTTAAGCCCCACTCAGTCAAAGGCCCACGTCCCGAGCCTGCTGCTCGCCGTCCCCGCGGTCCGATTCGAGGATGACTCCCAGGTTCGGCGTGCGATCGAGCGGGCCTCGGAGACGTCGCTCGGCTTCGCGGACGGTCTTGTTCGCCAGCCGCAACGTTTCCGCCGGCCTGCCACTTGACCCGCTAAGATGGATGAACTGGGGACTCGGTGCAGACGACCCCGAATTGGAGGACCGCCATGCGACTCACCGCTGCTCTGATGCGGGATCCGTCCGGTCGCTGCCTCGCTGACGGGTTGTGATGTGCTGGGAATGGCAGAATCGCCGGTGCCAGATGAACGGAGACCCAGATGGAGCCAGGACATGGCCGACCTTTTCGGCTGCGCCTTCTTCTTGTTCACTGGGTTGTGCGCCTTCCTGCCCTTCGGGTTCTTATCCGGCGTGGTCATCGAGCGCGGAGACGCTCTGCGCTGGTTGCCGTTGGCATCTGGCGGGGCCGTCGCGGGAGTATTGGCTCTCCTCCTCGCGCTCCTTCTTCCTCGCCGGTACAACGTTCCCATATGGATCGGCCTACCCGTCGTACCGCTCGCCGAGCTCATCTGCCGAGTCTCAGTCGAAGGAGGTACGTGGCCCGCGGGATGGCCGGTCGAGGACTACTGGATGGTACTCTCGTTCCTCCAGTTACCCGTCGTGCTCTGTGCCATCGTCATCGCTCGCTTGAGGCGGGGGCAGATGCGGTGGAGGTGACCGGGGGCTCTCCGACCAGGCGAATCGAGTAGCGTCATGACGCCGAACTCCCCCATCGCTCACGAAGGCGCAGCCGAGCTCGAACCTCGACTTCGTCCTGTGACAGACGGTGGCGAACGGCCACGCGCTCTACTTCTTCGCTGGAGGGACGGGGGACTCTGTGAGCGCCCCGGCTGGCCGCGTCACGGGGCGCCCCAGCGTGACCTTCGAGCGGTTCACGTCGGTGAAGGACATCGTGCCGTCGGACCTCAGCACGTGTAGGGAGACCAGCTCGAGGCGCAGAAAATCGACCCCAAGGCGTGGTGGTCGCCTTGGCGCGTCAAGCCGGTGCCGAGCGGTGGTTGCGTCGTCCGTTGGCCGGCGAGGTCAGCGCCACGAGACGCCCGCAGGTGCCCCGGCCTCGCACCGATCGGGCGACGTGTTCGAATCGCTGCGCTTCTAGGTGCTCCACTACACCCCTGGCGCGAGCTTTGCTTCAAGACGCCGATAAGCCCAGCGCGCAGGCGAGCTGACCCCAGCGAGTTGGGGCCGAAAAGCGCAGCAAGTAGGAGTCTTTATGTCCCAAACACACGCGCAGACCAACGCGAACCAGACCGGGGCGACCCCGGGGTCAACTGCCCCCGAAGCGGGGTCTGCGGCCCCCAGAAGCGTGCCGCCCGCGGGGTATCAGGCCCAGACGAACGCGCTTCGGCCGCAGGCGCAGCCGACGCTCCCGCCAGCGGTCACCGATTGGTCCCGACGCGTTCGCGCCAACTTTGCGCGTTGGGACACCGACTCCGACGGCTGGCTGTCGCTTCCGGAGCTGAACGAACACCTCGCCAACCCCGCCATCCAAGGTGATGACGCCGCCGCGCTGTCGGCCTTGCACCACAAGATCGCGGACCTCGAAGAGC
>JBMOHX010000699.1:0-1819 GCA_049317625.1 Phycisphaerales bacterium | reverse complement strand
GCGCCGGGGCGGGCTCGACCGTTGGTCATGCACGATCGGTCAGTTCAAACGTGGAACGAGGAGCCGCAGCCGCAGGTGCCGGAGGCGTTGGGGTTGTTGAAGACAAACCCGCGGCCCATGATCTCGTCGCGGAAGTCGACGATCACGCCTTCGAGGTACAGGAGGCTCTTGGGGTCGCAAATGATCCGGACCCCGTGCTGCTCGAAGAGCTCGTCGGTGGGGCTCTGGTTGTCCGTCAGGTCGAGGATGTAGGAGAAGCCGGAGCAGCCGCCGCCCTTCACGCCTACCCGGAGGCGGACGGTCGAAGCATCGAGTTCCTGCTCCTCGATGATGCGCTTGACTTCTTTCGCGGCGAGCTCGGTCAGCACGACGCCGTGGGCCTGGACTTCGGGGTTGGTCTGCGTGGTGGTCTCGGACATGGGTGAGCTCCGAATAGGGATATCAGTGAGAGGCCGCGGCCGCGGGCTGCGCGGCGGCGAGGCCATTCTTGGTGCGGTAATCGGCGATGGCGGCCCGGATCGCATCTTCGGCGAGCACCGAGCAGTGGATCTTGACCGGCGGGAGGCTGAGTTCTTCCACGATCTGCGTGTTGCGGATCTGCTCGGCCTGGTCAAGCGAGCGGCCCTTGAGCCACTCGGTAGCGAGGGAGCTGCTGGCGATCGCGCTGCCGCAGCCGAAGCACTTGAACTTCGCGTCTTCGATCAGGCCGGTGGTGGGGTTCACCTTGATCTGCAGCTGCATCACGTCGCCGCACTCGGGCGCGCCGACGAGCCCGACGCCGATCTTTGGATCGGACTTCACGGCGGACTGGGTGCCGAAGTTCCCGACGTTCCGCGGGTTCTCGTAGTGGTCGATGATCTTGGGGCCGTATGCCATGGGTGTCCTCTGAATCCGCCGCGTTCGCGGCGGGGTGGAGTGCGTGATCAGTGATGGGCCCATTCGACCTTGGAAAGGTCGATGCCCTCTTTGTGCATGTCGTACAACGGGCTCATCTCGCGGAGGCGGGTGACGGCGCGGACGATCTTGTCGATCGCGAAGTCGACCTGCTCGCGGGTGGTGGAGCGGCCGAGCGAGAGGCGGAGGGAGGAGTGCGCGAGCTCGTCGCCCACGCCGAGGCCCTTGAGCACGTAGCTGGGCTCGAGGCTTGCGCTGGTGCACGCGCTGCCGCTGGAGCAGGCGATTTCCTTCACGGCCATCATCAGGCCTTCGCCCTCGACGAAGCCGAAGGAGATGTTGGCGATGTGCGGGAGTCGGAGGGTCTCGTGGCCGTTCACCTTGCAGCTGTCGAGCTGGCGGGTGATCTCGGCCTCCATGTACGTGCGCAGTTCGAGGAGCCGATCGGCGTCGCTCTTCATCTGGTCGAGCGCGATCTCGCAGGCCTTTCCGAGGCCGACAATCCCCGGGACGTTCAGCGTGCCGGGGCGGAAGCCGCGTTCCTGCCCGCCGCCGTCGATCAGCGCGGTGAGACGCACGCGCGGCTTGCGACGACGGACGTAGAGAGCGCCGACACCCTTGGGGCCGTAGATCTTGTGCGCCGAGAGCGAGAGGAGGTCGATGTTGTCAGCCTCCACGTCCACCGGCATTTTGCCCGCGTACTGCGTGGCGTCGGTGTGGAAGATGACGCCGCGTTCGTGGCAGAGGGCCCCGATCTCGCGGATCTGGTTGACGGTTCCGATTTCGTTGTTGGCCCACATGATGGTGACGAGGATCGTGTCCTCGCGGAGCGCGCCGCGGATCATCTCAGCGGTGTAGACGCCGTCCGGGGTGGGCTCGATGAAGGTGACGTCGAAGCCTTCCTTCTGCAGGCGCTTGCAGGGGT
>JBMOHX010000698.1:0-1829 GCA_049317625.1 Phycisphaerales bacterium | reverse complement strand
CTCGATGCGGCGATGCAGGCGCGTTCGGTCGCCGGGACAAACACGCGGCGCAAAGACGGCTCTATGGGTCTCAGATCTACCCGCGCTTGCGGGTTCAGAGGATTACATGCCGAGGTGACATAAGCCCCGCGACTCAGCGCCGAAGCGGCCTTGACCGCGTCCTCTTGAACCGTGAACAGCAAAACGTGGCTCTGAAACATGACCTCATACATTTCGACCTGACGGGCGGGCTTAGCCATAAGCCACCTCCGCTTCCGCCCAACGCACCGCGTCCGCCTCGGTGATCACGCCGCGCTGCTGAAGCCGCAGGATGATCAGCGAGAACTCGGTGCGCTCGCGGGTCTTCAACGCCATCGCCGCAATGTCTGATGCCAGTCGATCACACACCGAAACACTGAGCACAGTCGCGCCGACAAGGTAGCCCCTGATCTCCGCGCTCAATTTCAGGTATTCATCCGTCCTCTTATCTTTGGGCGCGGTGAACATCTTTTCGGTGGCGCCAAACTCCACCAGCTCACCCAGGTAAAGGAAGGCGGCGGAATCGGAGACCCGCGGAGGCGTTCGTGAAGTTCGTGGAAGTGCCGCTTGCGGGCGACCTTTGCATCGATCGAATCCACTTCCTTCGGCACAAATCGAGGAGCTTCGACCGCGATGGCGGCCTCCTCCGCGGCCTGCGCAGCGACGACCGGCTCCGAACCTCCGGTCATCGGCGGATTCGCAGGTTCGGATGCGAAGGCCATCACCGAAACCAGCGTGAAGGTTGCAGACGCGGCCAAAGCCTTTGCAGCCGCAATATGGCGGTTGTTCATTCCTTCTCCCTTTCGACCGTATGTTCCGGCGAAATTCGCCCGGTACGAGAGATTATCCGCCGCGCCCGGAAACTCAACCCGGAATCTGCAACCTTCGGCGTCCGGGACCGAAAACCATATGCCGACGTCGATCTCCGACGCGGTGATCGCGGCCCCGCCGGCGAGGCGGTAGCCACTTGTACGGCTGCCCCGTGCGGCCGCTCAGCAGCCACGGTCGAAACTGTTGAAGAAGGCGAGGAAGTCCAGGAAGTCCACGATGCCGTCGGCGTCCATGTCGGCGGCGATATCAGTAGTGTCAAAGAAATTGAAGAACGCGAGGAAGTCGAGCATGTCGGTTTCCAGATCGCGGTTCATGTCGGCCGGGCACGTCCGCTCGACGACCTGCTTGAGCGTGGACCACTCTCGGCTTGCGAGTACCTCGTACGCGGCCTGCGTCAGGTGGTTGCGGTCCGTGCCGTTGCTCTGATACCACCCGCTGGCAAGCATCTCACCCGCGGTTGTGAGTCGATCCATTCGAATCGATGCCACCGAAGGCGTGCCCGAGGCGATGCGGTCCGCGGCGTCGCGATACTGCGTTAGCAACTGCTCGTCGGGTGTGGCGACGGGGTGCGAGACGGTCAACAGGAAGTAGAGCTGCTCGGGCGGAAGGGCCGCGGCGTCCCACGCCTGCCTCACCCGCGCGATGATGGCCCGGAGGTTGTCTTCGAACGCGGCCTCGCTGTTTCCCGGCAGGATGCCAGCATCGACCGATGGAAGGGTTTCGTTGCGATCGTTGAGGCCGGTGTTGATGCGCACGAGCACGCCGCGGCTTTGCAGTCGCGACGCCTCGGAAAGGAAGAGCGAGAGCGTCTGAATCGGTGTGGAGCGCAGGTGATCGGCGATGTCGCGGGCCGACATACCCCCCGTGCCGTAGAGCGTGTGGAACGAGGTGCCGACGGTTGTGTCGGCGGATTCGGCACGCATGTACAAGGCCATGAACGGGCCGTCGATGTTCGCCGCGCCCCAGGGCGTCCAGCGGAA
>JBMOHX010000697.1:0-1831 GCA_049317625.1 Phycisphaerales bacterium | reverse complement strand
GTGCCCGCGATCGACGACCATGACGCGAACGGCGCGGCCAGCACGCAGGCGCGGACGCGATCGTCGGTCGCCGCCAGTTCCGCGGCGAAGACGCACCCGATTGAGACACCAAGCACGCCGATCCGCGCGGGATCGACCTCGGGGCGGTTCGCGAGCGCGTCGAGCGCTGCCCGGGTGTCGGCCATCAGCGCGTCCCGGTGGTGCGGGCCGGGGTCGGACGCGCCGTAGCCGCGAAAGTCGAAAAGGAAAACGTTGTAACCTTTCGCCGCGAGGAACATCGAGAAGTCGGCGTGATCGCGGATGTTGCCCGCGTTCCCGTGGCAGTGCAGGATGGTGGGGTGCGGCCCCGGTTCGGTTGTGGAGGCCAACATCAACCAACCGTGAAGAGTGGCTCCATCCGGCCCCGGAAAGAAAGCGTCGATGGCCCCGCTGGGCGCGGCCATGGACTGGCGGGAGGCTGGCGAAGGGAAGTAGAAGACGCGGGATTCGAGCCAGTTGGTGAATCGGAGCACGAGTAGCAGTGGAACACAAAGAAGCAGCAGCCGCACGACTCGGGGCTTGAACAGCGCACGGAATCGGGTTCGTACGGGGCTACTGTTGGCGGTCATCGGTTTCTACCTGAAGGGATGCAATCATGGGCAAGATCAAGGTTCTGGCGTTCGCGGGCAGCACTCGTGAGGGTTCGTTCAACAAGAAGCTCGCCCGGGCGGCGCTGGCGAGCACCGCGGCGGCGGGTGCTGACACGACGTTCCTGGATCTGCGCGATCTCGCGCTGCCGATGTACGACGAAGACCTGGAAGCCCAAGGTGGCCTCCCCGCCAGCGCGAAGTCGCTGAAGGAGACGCTCCGCGCCCACGACGCGTTCATCATCGCTTCCCCCGAGTACAACAGCTCGGTGTCGGCGGTACTGAAGAATGCGATCGACTGGGCGAGCCGCCCCGAGCCCGGACAGCCTTCGCTCTCCTGCTTTACGAACAAGGTCTGCGCGTTGTTCGCGGCGTCCCCGGGTGCGCTCGGCGGCTTGCGCGGTCTCACGCACATCCGTCAGATCCTGGGGAACATCAACGTTCTCCTGCTGCCTCAGCAGTTCGCGCTGATCAAGGCGCACGAGGCCTTTGACGCCGACGGACGCCTGAAGGACCCCAAGCAGCAGGAGATGGTGGACGGGATCGCCAAGGCCCTGGTCACCATCACCTCGAAGCTGAAGGCCTAAACAGAAGGCCTGATCAGCCACCGATCTCGACGTCCCGCATCCGATTCTGACGGAGCACGTTCAAGCGGAGCCGCTTGCCGGACTCCACTGCGCCCACTTGCTTCTCGAACGCCGGGACATCGACGACAGCCTCGCCGTCGACGCCGACGATGACATCGCCCGTCCGCAGACCGGACTCGGAACCTACGCCCGAAGGATCGAGCTCCAGCACCGTAAGCGGGAGGACTTTGTCAACGCCGAGCATCCGGGCGTACGAGCGGGCCGAGCGGGCGTCGAGCGGACGCAGCGAGAGGCCCAGAGACTCGAGGTATTCGAAGCCCATCGCCTTGCCCCAGTCGCCGAGCGTGACCTTCAGCGGAACGACCTCGCCGCCGCGAAGGACCTCAAGAGTGGCCTCGGTGCCGGGGGGCTGGAGGGAGATCGCGTTCCGCAGGCGCTGCTCGTTGAAGCTCTTGCCCTGGAAGCCGACGACGATGTCACCGGGCGCGACGCCGGCGGCCGCCGCGGGGCTCTCGTCGGCGACCTCGGTGATCACGACGCCCTGCGGGGACTTGCCCGCGAGTTGGCGCGTGGTCGCGTCTTTCATGCCGACGCCGATCCAGCCGCGGAGCACGCGCT
>JBMOHX010000696.1:0-1839 GCA_049317625.1 Phycisphaerales bacterium | reverse complement strand
GTCGCCGCGGGATTGGCCGACCGCTGCGAGATCCAGCTCTCGTACGCGATCGGCGTCGCCGAGCCCACCAGCGTGTACGTCGATTGCTTCGGCACTAACAAGGCCGACGAGGGCAAGATCTCCAACGCGATCCGCGAGACCTTCCGTCTGACACCTCGCGCCATCATCGAGACACTGAGCCTCCGGTCGCCCATCTACTCCGCGACAGCGAAGCACGGCCACTTCGGCCGAGTGCCCGGAACGGTGACGGTGGGCGGCAAGCAGTACCAGACGTTCACGTGGGAGAAGACCGACAAGGCCGAGGCGCTCAAGAAGCTCTGCGTGTAATCGGAAGTACCGACCGATACGAGGCCCCGCCAGCGGGGCCTCTTTCATGCGCGGTACAGGCCGTGGTCGCGGATGTACTCCCGGACCGCGGGGTGCAGCCAGTCCTCGGGAACGGCATCGACCCCGCCATCGTGCACGAGCACGCGGATACGGGTTGAGCTGACATCGACCAGCGGCGTGGCGACCGTGCGCGAGAGCCACTGTTCGACTTCCTGCCCCGACCAATCGCCCGACGCCTCGAGCGCGGCACGGAGCACCTCCGTGGAATCCAGCGGTGGCCGCAGCATGACGACGGGCTCGGCCAACCGCAGGATCTCGCGGCATTCGCGCCACCGATGAAACGCCGCGGCCTGATCCGCACCGATCACGAGCCTCAGGCGCGAGAGCGGGGCGATCTCGGCGGCGCGGCGGAGGGTGTCCACGGTGTAACTGGGTTCGCCGCGGTCGCGGTCGATTTCGTCTGTCCAAACCGCGGTGCCGGGAATGTGCGAGATCGCCAGCCGAGTCATCCGCACTCGGTCAGCGGGTGACGCGGCATCGCGGGCGGACTTAAAGGGAGACGCCGCGGCCGGAACGAAGAGAATCGCGGCTTCTTGAAACCACCGGTCCCGGAGCTGCACGGGCAGCCCGATATGGGCGGAGTGCGGCGGGTCGAACGTCCCGCCCACGATGAGCACGTGGGGAGCCCCGGGGGGCAGAGGCCAAGGGGATGGGGTAGGGAGCGTGGTCAGGTGGAGAGAATCCGTCGCGACGCGGATATAGTTGGCGTCCTCAGACGGCCCCGTCGTCTAGCCTGGTCCAGGACACATCCCTTTCACGGATGCGACATGGGTTCGAATCCCATCGGGGTCACTTCCCCTGCTTCGGCGGGGGTTTTTTGTTTTTGCACCGACGCACAAGCAACACCACCCGCGACCAAACTGCCTGATTTCTCGGGCTTCGCGAGAAAGCCGACGCCGATCGCGAAATCGACGTGTGCGCGCTTGGTCACCGGTGGGTGCATGTGTGTTGCCGGATTTGTTACCGCTCTTTCGACACCCGCCGCGAGGTTGAAATGGGCGTTCCGCGGCTTTGGGCCGTGTTGGGCCGGGATCTTGCTTGTGTGCCCCTCCGTGCCATACCTCTCGCACCCGCGCGCTGGTGCCATCCAGCGAGAGGAGCTGCTGGCCATGCGTCAGCGGATCCTCTTGTCGCGGTCGGGGGGGCCATACTTGTTCGGGGATCCGTGGCAGGCCCACCGGAGTATCGTCGCATGTACAGAGGGAGAACCAACCGGTCGTTGGAGGGGCACCAGCCCCTGAACGGCCCGTCAAGTTCTCCTTTGTCAGCACGGGCTCGGCTCGCCGATCTGCCCCGCTACGCCGAAGGTCGAAACCCGCTGGCCCTCGGTGGAGACCTCGCTCGGCCCTCGCTCGAACTCGACGGCTCGGATTGTGACCGCACATCACTTCCGCCGATCAGATTGGATCATCCGATGACACTCATGAGGGCCACCCTCGCCGTTTGCCTCGC
>JBMOHX010000695.1:0-1840 GCA_049317625.1 Phycisphaerales bacterium | reverse complement strand
GTGGTGTCGTGGGTCCTGCAGGTGATCGTCGCCGGGATCCTGGTGCAGACATTGTTCTTCAAGTTCGCCGGTGCGGCCGAGAGCAAGTACATCTTCGGGACGCTGGGGGTTGAGCCGTACGGCCGGTACGCCGCGGGCATTGCGGAACTCGTCGCGGCGGTTCTGCTGCTGAGGCCCCGGACCGCGGCGGTGGGTGCCGCGACCGCGCTGGGGGTCATCACCGGTGCGATCGGGGCACACCTGACCAAGCTGGGGATCGAGGTGCAAGGCGACGGCGGGCTGCTGTTCGGCCTGGCGCTCGCGGTGTTCGCGGGCTCGGCGACGGTGCTCGTCATCCGCCGCGCCCAGCTTCCGATTGTGGGGCCGCGGCTGGTCGCTCTCGGCCTCGCTTGAGGAGACCCGAAGGCGCGGATGGTTGCGCGGCTTGCACCGACTGTGAGGTCTGTGACGACCGCCGCTCGCGGTCGGCTCGGGCCGGGACGACCACTTCCGCATTCGGATTCGAGGGGTTCGCTGGAGCACGGACCCAGTCCGTCCGATCACGGAGAGCGGCCTTCTCGGGCCGCGCCGGGTCTTGGTCGGGGTACGGGTGCAATCCATGCGTTCGTGGAGTTTCAAAATCGGATTGGCTGTTGGCCTGTGGCTGATCGTGCTCGCTGGCGCGATGGGTGCGACCCATGCGTACATGGGTCGCGCGGGGCCGAGCGGCGGGCCCGTCCTTGATTGGCCGGCGGCGTGCGGCCTTTCGCTCGCGACCGACCGACCGACCGCGGTGGTCTTTGTGCACCCGCGGTGCCCTTGCACTTCGGCGACAATCAAGAACCTCGCGCTCGGGATGACCGACTCGAGCTCCGGAATGCTGCGGCCGCTCTCGGTCATCGTGGTGCTCAGCGGTCCCGCCGCGACAGGCGACGACGGCGGCTTCCTCGAGCGGTTCTCTCGGCTCGGATCGCCGTCAGTTGTGAACGACCCGGCGGGCGCGATAGCGGCGCGTTTCGGCGCGGCGACGAGCGGCCATGTCGTGCTGTGCGGTGCCGACGGGAAGGTGCGGTTCTCCGGAGGCGTCACTTCGGGCCGCGGGCACGAGGGGTGGTGCGGCGCCCTCGATTCGCTTGGTCGCGTCCTGGGTGACGCTGCTGGAGCGAGAGTCGGCGATCGGCCCGAGACGACCCCGGTTTACGGCTGCCCGCTCTTCGATGGAGGCGCGTGCACGGCACCGGCCTCGCGAGCGATGACAACGAATCCCGATTCCTCGGCGGCCGCCTGCTGCGGCACGGAGAGCAAACTTCCATGAGTACCCCCACACCTATCGGGCTGGCCGGACGCGGCGTTGGCGAACACGTGACCGCCCTCGCGGAATCGATCTCGCGAGGCTTTGAACAGGAAATCGGCTCGGGGATCCGGCGTGCCGACCGGTTGTTCGGTGCCGCGTTGATGGTTCAGTGGGCGTTGTTGCTCGCGGTGGCGTTGATCTACACGCCTTTCACGTGGGTTGGGAGCGCCGGCTTTCCCCACGCCCATGTGTACGCGGCGGTGCTGATCGGCGCTCTCGCGGCTGCGCCCGGGTTCGCGCTGTCACGCCTGAGGCCGGGGCTGCTCGCGACGCGGGTCGTGATCGGTGCGGGACAGGCCGCGATGGTGGGCCTATTCATCTTCCTCCTCGGCGGCCGGATCGAAGCACACTTCGCCGTGTTCGTGACCCTCGCGATCCTGATGGTGTACCGGGACGCGTGGCCGATCCTCGCCGCGGCGGGCGTGACGGCGGTGGACCATCTGCTTCGGGGGATTCTGGTGCCGCGCTCGCTCACCGGGTCGATCGACCCGAGCGTCTTGATCGTCG
>JBMOHX010000694.1:0-1845 GCA_049317625.1 Phycisphaerales bacterium | reverse complement strand
GCTCGCGGCGTTCGGCTGGGCAATCGCGGCCCTCCGCGCGCTCGGCGTGCTCGTGTCCGTCTGGGTTCTCCCCGCTCCCGCGATCGCACAGGAGATCATCGTCGAACGAGCCTCGTTCGGCTACGCGGGAGTCGTGCAGGCGGAGAAGCAGACGTTCCTGCGGCTCTGGATCTCGAGCGGCAACACACCATGGTCCGGCCAGATCAGCGTCGACGCGCCGCACGACAACACCCAAGACGGCTCCGTCGTGGTCGCCGCGGCCACTCCGGGGATCGCGGTACCGGTCGAGATTCCTCTGCTGCTGGCGAGCAACTGGCGGAAAATCACCATCCGCGCGACCGACGGAGCACGCGTTGAGACATGGGAGCTCGACCGCTTCGACGAGGACGGCGAAGGCCCGATCGTTTCGCCGCGCATGGACTCTTCCTCTCGCGCCTTCCTCGCGGTCGGCGATGTTTCGGCCATCAGGTACTTCGCCGTGCGAGGCCCGGACGGCCGCTTCACATACCAGACCAACCTCTCCGAGACCGAACCCGAAGTGACGGAGGGCTCCGAGCCGACCCCTCCGGAACCCCCGAGCCCGCAGTGGGGACCGAACCACGAGATGGACCCGGAATCCTCGTGGGACCGCACGCCGTTCGAAGTCGCGGAGGGCGGCCTTCCCGTTCACTGGCAGTGCCTCGAAGCCTATTCGTTGGTCGTCGCGACCGAGTCAGGTCTCCGGGCCGAGCAGCCGCAGGCCCGCAGTGCGCTGATGGAGTGGGTGCTCGCCGGGGGCAGACTGCTCATCATGCTCGACCCCGGCGGCGAGGGATGGCGGGGGCTGGCGCATCCTGACTTCCCGATCAACGCCTTCGAGGCCGCTGACGCGACCACGAGCGTCCCCGAAGCTTCCATCGTGCAGATCGCCAACAGCGGCCGAAAGACCCAGATCGAACTCAGGGCCCGCCCCGCACGCGTGCTGAAGCTGACCGAATCCGGTAGGCGCGAGGGTTGGCGTGCCTCATGGCCGTTCGAGGGTGCCAGCGAGAACGAGGGCTGCCTCGTCACAGGTCCGTATGGCTTCGGAATGATCGGCTTCCTGGGAGTCGATCCCGGGGACCTGCCATCGCTCGCGGGCCGCTTCCCCGGCGACGCCGCCAACCGTCTTTGGAGGGACGTGATCCAACGCACCGCGTGGGCCGGGCGGCTGGACGGCATCCTGACGGAACCTTCTGACAACTGGTGGTGGTATCCCGCGTCCGGTTCCAGCAGCACCGCCCGAGAGTCCTTGCGGCGCGTGCTGGACGATATCAGCATCGTGGCTCCCTTGGGAAACGGCCTCTTTTTCGTGCTGGCGGCTGCGATGCTGTTGATGGCCGTCATGATCGGCCCCGGCGACGCGATCCTTCTCAAGAAGCTCCGGCTCCGCCACCGATCGTGGCTCACGGCGCTCGGGTGGATCGGAGTCGCCACCACCATCGCCGCGCTGGCACCTTCGATGGTTCGGACGGGGAACCACGCGTACACCATGATGGCGACCGACGACGTGCGCATGCTCCCGAACGGGGACGCCATCGTCGCCCGCACCGGCACGCTCGGGATCTTCGGCGGACGCCCCGGCTGGCTCCCCCTCCCCACGCACGCCCAGGGCACCGCGTGGCGCGGGGTTTCGCCTTCCAACCACCACGGTTCCGGCTTCAAGACCACTGTTCCGATCCGGATGGTGAGCCGCGAGTTCCAATCACTCGGTTGCCGCGGCACAGAGGTCATCGGCCGCGGCCCCAACGATGAGAAGAGCATCCGCGTCGCGCAGTGGACCTTCCGAACGCTCCAGTCCCAGGAGCCCTGCGGCTACGCGGGCGA
>JBMOHX010000693.1:0-1846 GCA_049317625.1 Phycisphaerales bacterium | reverse complement strand
ACCATGCTCTGCGACGCTTCATCCCGTGTGACCCGGGCGCGGAATGCATGCGCCCTCCCCGTCGTCTTCACCTGCGCGACCGCGCCCTTGGCCTTCAGAATCGTGAGCACCGATTGGATCGTGGTGTACGCGAGTTCCGGGCGCCGACCCGCGTTCACGGCGTCCGCGACTTCCCGCGCTCGCACGGTGCGGCCCAGGTCCCATACCGCGGACATGATCTCGCTCTCGAGCTTGGTCAACGAGATGGACTGGTGTTTGGGCATGGCGCGTTCCAACTCCGTAGAGTTTCGGAGATCGCGGACGGTTTGTCAAGCACAACTCCGAACTATTTCGGAGTCTGCCCCGCGCCCGCGCGGCACCCCCAAGCTTACTTCGCCAGCTCCTGCCGCGTCGCGATCGGTACGTACCCGATCTCCAACCCCTTCGGCGGCTCCACGATCTGCGCGGGATCCAGCTCCGCGAGCACGCCCACCGTCGGCGGCGCGAGGTACTCGCGGTCCTTCGTCCACGCGCGGTGCAGCTTCTCCGCTTTCGCCTGGAGCTCCTCGCGTTCGCTCGCGGTGAGGTCGGCGTTGAGCAGCGCGGGCTGGTCCGCGAACCGGTACCAGTAGTAGGTCACGACGCTCCCGTCGCCGAGACGGGCCGTAAAGGGGCCCGCCGCGGGGCCGGGTCGCTTCCATGTGCTCTCCGCCGCCTCCGGGGTGTCGTAGGGATCCTGCGGTTCCTCACGCGGCCGAAGAAACCGGACCTCCTTCAATCCGGTTTCGGCGGGAACTTCATCCGCCTTCGCCGCGACCCACCGCGGCTTCTTGCCCTCGGAACGCAGGCGATAGAACTCCGGGAGTTGGACCACATCGCCACCCGGGAGTTTGGCCCGAGTGACCGCTTCGTCATTCCACTCATAGCCGTACGTGGTCGGGTCCGGCGCGATCGCTTTCGCGAGCGACTTCCACACGATGGTGTTCTTGTCGTCCTTGGGAGTCTGATCGTCGTAGATCTGCCACGTCGATCCGCCTTCGGAGTGGAAGTTCTGCACGAACTCCCCGGCCGGGTTGATCGCGCCGTCGAAAGGCTCGCCGCCAGCAAACCAGGCCTTCACACCGTCCCACAGCGCCGCCTTCGTATAGCACGTGAGGCGGTGCAGCACGATCGTCTTGCCGTCAGCCCCCACCGGAAACCACGTCGGCGCGACTCGGGCGAACGACTCGCCTCGCGCATCGGTCCCGATCATCGCCGGCACGTACTGCGTCTCCATCTGGAAGGCCTTGTTCGGGTCCGACGGACGCGAATCGAGCAACAGTCCCGCGTACTTCGGATCAACCACCGCCGAGTGCGACCAGAAATACGGCGTGAAGAAACACACCGGCCCCTTGAACGTCTTCGTGTTGAGGAACAACGTCCAGCAGTTGTCGCCGGTGGGGATGTCCTTCCCCGCGGTCTTCGCTTTCGCCGCGATCAGCGGAAGCGGGAGATACCCGTATCCGAACAGGTCGCCGCACGTCCCCTGTTTGATGTTCAGCCCGTCGATCGGAAACAGCAACCACGGGCTCAACTGTGCCACACCGTACAGCCCCTCGGGCTTCTCCCACGTTCCCCGCCCGTGGGCCGGTCCGTTCGCGATCTCGTTGAAGTTCACCGCCACGCCGCCCATGATGAACTTCGGCGTCTCGGTGGGGAAGCGAGTATCTCGCCACCAACCCAATCCACCCTCGATGTCCGAGTACAGATCCTCCGGCGCCTTCCCCTCGTACTGCGCGTGCATCCACGTCCCGAAGAGCCCCGTCTGGAAGCGATGCCCCGGGTACTGCTGCAGCAGCGGCCACGCCGCGGCGTAGATGGAAAAGCC
>JBMOHX010000692.1:0-1847 GCA_049317625.1 Phycisphaerales bacterium | reverse complement strand
CCCATCGTCGTGGCGGACGCGTCGGTCGACGACACGGATGGGCACGGGAGTCCAGTCTACGGTGCCGCCGCCGCGCAGGTGCTGAATGGCCCGGAGGACTGGGACGAACTGCGTCTACAAGTGACTCCCGCTGCGGACCCCCGCACGGCCGCACGCGTCGACGTCGTCGACCCGGCGAGCGAGTTTCAATGGTACTACTCCGCGGAGTACAAGTGGCTCCTTCTCAAATGCAAGGATGCTTCGATCATTGTCCACTGGGTTGAGAGCGCCGATTCGACATTCATCGACGTCGAACGCGTCAACCTGACGTATTCCATCGTTCCTCGTGGGCCAGGCACCTCCGACCGGCGGAGCGTGCGGGCGGTGCCGCTGCTGAAGGCCGAACTCCCGACATCCGTTCCACCGTCAACCGGAAAGCCCGTGATCCGCGGCACGCCGACGGGAGTCACCTGCAAGCTCGACGAGCAGGAAGGGCAGTTCTTCGACTGCGGGGGCAAGTGGGTCTGCCTTGCTGGCGACCTCGAATCGCAGTCCGGCGCGACCGTAAGTGCCTCTCCACCATCCTCGTCCAATCTGCCCGGCGCTACCATTTCCATCCGAAACGTGTCGCTGACCTTTGCACCCTTTGACCTAGGTCTCCCCACGGCTGCCCGCGTGGAGGTCTTTGTGAACATTCCCGAAGCCTGGCAGGGCGAAAAGCCCCGCTTTCACGCCGCTGACCCTATGACCCGCGCCCGGCGAACTTCTTTTTATCAGGGGCCCGGCGCGAGCCGCTATTATCTCTTTTACCTGCGCGACGTCGGTTGGTTCTTCCTCCCTACCGCCGCTCCGTACGCCAGTATCTCGATCGTGTTCGACTCGGCACCCTCTTCGATCCGCGTCGATCGTCAATCTTTCGCCTACACGGTGCGGGCCAATGGCAAGGTCGATTTTGGCAGGCAAGTAACCAACGCCGAGTGCCTCACGGCAAAGCCGAAGGACTTTCCCTGAAAGCGGGCGGCGCGGGTGACATTACTGGAGCACGTCTGCAAGCGGGCCGATCCGGCCATCACTGGCCACTTCGACGCTCGTCGTACCCGCAATTAGCGCCGACGCGGCCACCGGTTCGTGGTTCAAGTCAAACACTTCACTCGTCCATCCCACACCGTAAGCCCCCGCTTGCGCAAGTGGATCATGCGCTGCGGTGACGCGGTCCACTCGAGTCCCAGCGTTCCATCGTCCAGCATCCGCCGCAAGCCCGCGCCGAGTTCGGTGAACGTCCCCGTGTCCACGTCCACCATCGCCGCGGCCAGCGGCGCTCCCGCGAGCCCCAGAAGCTTCGAATCAGGGCTGAACTTCAACTGTGTCGGCTGCACGTTCGTGCGCACTTCGACGGGTGAGCCCGCGTCGCTCCAGTACACGACGCGAGTGGTGAAGCCTATCGCCCGTCGGTTCCCCGCCCCATCCCACGCCGCGACCACAGCCCGTGCGCTGTTCCGGCCTTTGTCGATCATCTCTGTCTCGAGAGGCCAGCGTCGGATCTGACCCCACACCCCGGTCGCCCGATCCCATTCCGAGGCTGCATAGCCGTCTGACTCGCCCCAGACCATGAGCAGCCGATCAGCGCGCGGTGAGTAGGCGAAGGCCACGGACGAGTATCACGAGATCTCCCCTTCGGCGCCGGAGGGCAACGCGATCGGCATCGCTTCGCCCGCCCCGCGCAGCTCGACCAACTCGATCGAGGTTCCTCGGCGCGCGGTGACGATGCGCTCCGCGTCGGGCGACCACGCGGGCCGCCCGATCGTTGCGCCGAGCTGTGCGCGAACGCTTCCGCCGAACGTGTCCATCACGCACGCCCCGCCGTCGCC
>JBMOHX010000691.1:0-1849 GCA_049317625.1 Phycisphaerales bacterium | reverse complement strand
CCAGCGGGGCCCGAGCTGTCCAACGCAACCGTGGTGGTGGTAAGCACGTGGCCCCTGAACAGCGACTACTTTGGCATGCCGTGGCTGCAGCAGCAGCCCTACCACTTCTACGTGCTGACTCGCGGGCTGACCGTTGAGTACCCTGACAACAACCCCAGCCAGAATTCTGGCACCGGCCCCGACGCCATGCACCTGTACTTCATTGTGTCGAACTACTACTCGCTGCCAGCCTACATGATTTTCGTGAATGACAACCCCTCCCCGGTGCGGTGTGGTGCTGTGGGGTGTGGTGCGGTGCACTCGCATGCGGTGCACTCGCATGCGGTGCACTCGCATGCGGTGCACTCGCCCGCGTGAGCCGCCACGATCCGGGCTCGGGGATCCAGCGGCTCCGCATCGAGCCGGTCTCAAAGGCGAGCGCGCGCCAGCGGCGCGGAAGGTGCGGCCGCGTCAGCGAAGGGGTGTGTGTCAGGCTTTTTTCGGAAGAGGATTTTGTGGAGCGTCCCGACTTCACCGATCCCGAGATTTTGCGATCGAATCTCGCCGGCGTCGTCCTGCAGATGGAGCATCTCGGGCTCGGCGACCCGCTCGAGTTCCCCTTCGTCGATCCTCCCCAGCCGAAGCGTGTCGCCCAGGCCTATCGTGTCCTCGAGGAGATCGGGGCGGTGAAAAAGCACGGGCGCGAGGTCGAGGTGACCGGGATCGGCCACAGTCTCGCGCGTCTTCCGCTCGATCCACGGGTGGGGCGCGTCCTCGTCGCGGCCGAGGCCGAAGGCTGCCTCGCCGAGGGGCTCATCGTCGCGAGTGCCCTCGCGGTGCAGGATCCCCGCGAACGCCCCCGCGACCGGCAGCAGGCCGCCGACGAGGCCCATGCGAAATTCCGTGACAAAAGATCCGACTTCACCGGCTGGCTCCGGCTCTGGTTCGCGATTCAGGAAGCGCGTGGCAAGTCGGGCAACCAGCTCCGCAAGTTCTGCCAGAAGTCCTTCCTCAATCACCGCCGCACCCAGGAATGGCTCAATCTCCATCGCGAGCTGCGCGACACGCTGCGGGAGATGAAATGGCGGCTCCCCGATCCTAACAAACCCATCGAGGATCCCTCCGACACCTATTCCGAGCCGCTCCACCGCGCCATTCTCGCGGCGGTTCCGAGCCAGATCGGGATGTTCCGCGGCAAGGGACAGGGATACAAGGGGGCGAACGACTCGACCTTTTGGCTTTTCCCTGGATCGGGCATCTTCGGCGGGTCGCCCGCGTGGGTTATCGCCTTCGAGCTTGTCGAGACCGCGAAGCTCTACGCCCGCAATTCCGCCACCTTCGACCCCGGTTGGTTCGAGAAAGTCGCGCCGCATCTCTGCCGCTACCGCTATTCGAATCCGCACTGGGTCCCCGACCAAGGGGCCGTCTACGGCGAGGAGCGCGTCCTTGCCTTCGGTCTGCCGGTTATCGAGAAACGCCGCATCCATTACGGCCGCATCGACGCAAAGCTCTCCCGTGAGATTTTCATCCTCGAAGCGCTCGTCAACGGCAACACCCGCGCGCCCCTTGTCGCTCTCGCCAAGAACCGCGAAACGATGGCCGCGGCCGAGCGACTCGAGCACAAGATGCGTCGTCTCGGGGGGCTGCTCCATCCACCCGGCATCGTCTCGTTCTACGAAGGGCGGCTCCCGACCTCGATCTGCACGCAGAAGGATTTTGAGAAGTGGCTCGCGGCACAGTCCGAGGGGTTTCTCGACTTCACCCTTGAGGATTGTCTCCTGCCGCAACGCGATCCCGTCTATCCGGAAGATTATCCTGACACGATCGCCTCGCCGGACGGGACGGCGGACTTTTCCCTCGTTTACCTGCA
>JBMOHX010000690.1:0-1853 GCA_049317625.1 Phycisphaerales bacterium | reverse complement strand
CGCGAGGCTCTTCAGCGATGGATGGATCACGGTCGATGAACTGCGCCGCAGAGCCGCGCTCACCCCCATGCTCCCGGAACTGCGGCCAGTTCTCGACGGCAGGATCACGCGGCTCCAATCCTGATCACCGCAGTCCGTTATCGGGCGATCACATCTGTCCCGCGGATTCCAGAATCCTGGCGGTCCCCTAATCCCGCCCACGCTCCTCTCGCGGGAGACAAAGTTGCGTCAATCCGCCTCCGGCGTCGCCGAATCTCGACGCCGCTCGGGTACCGTGTTTGTTGCACTGTCCAAGGAGTCGAGATCATGACCGTTCGTGCCGCCTCGGTCGCCGTCCTTTCTTCGTTCCTCGCGATGGCCTCCGCCGCGCTCGCGCAGCCGGTCCTCATCACCGCTCCCGCGAGCGTCAATCCGAACGATCTCACCATCGTCGACCAGCCCTCCGGCACCGCCGTCCCCCTCGCCACCGCGCAAATCACCATCCGCGGCACCACGCTCACCATGGCCGGCCGACACACCATCGCTTCCCTCATCATCGAGCGCAGCGGCGCGAACCCCGGCCTTCTCGCTCACCCCGCCGCTCAGGTCTTCGATTACTCCGGCGGCGCGGGCACTGATGTTGTCGAGGGCCTCCTCCTCAACGTGAACGGCAACGTCTTCGTTCAGGGCGCTTCCGGCGGTGTTGCGAGTCGCATCGACCTCGGCGCCCGCGGCTTCCCCGCAGCGACCGGCCCCGGCGCGGGCGCATCCAGCCCCACCGGCGCCTCGGGTGGCGCGGGCGCAGGACACGGCGGCGCAGGCGCGACCTCCACCTCTTTCGCCGGCGGGCAGGCGTACGGGACCGAACTGATCACCACGCCCCGCCTCGGCAGCGGCGGCGGAAACTTCCAGGCTTCACTCGGTGGTGCCGGCGGTGGCGCGATCCTCATCAACGCCACCGGAACAGTGACGATCGACGGACAACTCGTCGCGACCGGTGCCACCGGTGTTGCCGCGGCGGGCGGAGGCTCGGGCGGCTCCATCGGCATTTCCGCCGCGACCTTCGCCGGTGCCGGCAGCCTCTCTGCGAACTCCGTGCACACCACCGGTTGGGGCGGCGCTTCAGGCGGGCGTATCTCGATCGTCGCGAACGCCAACACCTTCACCGGAACGCTCACCGCGGCGGGCTCCAACAGCACCGCCTCGGGTCAGCGCGGTGCCGCGGGCACCATCCTCGTCGTCACCAACGGCCAGCGCGACATGGTGCTGGACGCCGGCGGCACCGGCACTCCCCCAGCCGCGCTCACGACGGTTGCGTCGGCCACTCTGCGTTCGGTCGTGATCCGAGGCGGTTCGAACGTCTCCTTTACGGCCCTCAGCGCCCTCCCCACCCCGCTGTCGGTGAGCGGCGCGAGCCTCGCCCGGTTCGACGTGCTCACGTCGCTTGCCGGCAACGTCGACGTGACCGGGGCTTCGCGGCTCGAAGTGCCGCAGGTGACCACGTTCCCCGCTTCCGTTTCACTCAGCGGCGGTTCGACACTCGTCGCCTGCGTGGCACAGCCGGTCTCCGTCGCGCAGGACCTGTTGCTCACCGGCGCGGGCACCGCGATCACATGGCCGGCCCAGTCCGTCTGTCACCTTGTCGTCGGCGGGAACACTTCGATCGGTGCCGGCTCAACCATCAACGGCAACGCGCTGGGCTTCCCCGCCGCCACAGGGCCCGGGGCCGGAACGTCCTCGCCGAACGGTGCTTCCGGCGCCGCTGGGGCTGGCCACGGCGGCAACGGCGCGACCTCGACGACCCTCGCGGGCGGCCTCGCGTACGGCTCGCTGACGCAGCCCACCACCCTCGGGAGCGGCGGCGGGAACTTCCA
>JBMOHX010000689.1:0-1854 GCA_049317625.1 Phycisphaerales bacterium | reverse complement strand
ACCCAGCGTACCGCCGCCGCCTCCGACACCGCCGTTGCCGCCTGAGCCGCCCGTACCGCCGGATCCGCCGTCACCGCCGATGCCGCCGAAGCCGCGATTGAGCTCGTTCGAGGTGAAGGTCGGGACCGTGGTCGGCGCTGACGGGAAGGTCACGAAGATCGCGAACGAGCCCCCACCCGCGGAACCAGCCGAACCGGAGGCCGCGCCACAACCGCCGGAACCGCCGCCACCGCCGGAACCGCCAATGTCCGTCGCGCCGTTCGACGCGCAGCCCGCGGAGGCGTACCCCTCGACGCCGCCACCGGCACCGCCGCCGCCACCGCCCTTGCCGGCAGTGCCCGCGACGCCGGCGGCGCCGCTGGTACCGACCCACTCGCCGCTGACCACCGTGCCAGCCCCAGAGGCGGCGCCCGCGCCACCCGTACCGTTGATCCCGGACGGCCCGTTCTCGCCCACACTCGGCGTACCCCCGTTGACGCATGCGGGATCGTTCGGAGTCCTGCACGCGCAGTTCGGATCAGCGCACTCCTGGTCCGTGATCGAATCACATCCGCCAGCGCCGCCAGTCCCCCCACCGCCGGCACCTGTAGCACCTGACCCCGCTGAGAGCGTCTGGTTGTTGGGCGCGACCGGACAGACGTTGCAGAGGTTCTGGCCCTCGTCCCAGTCCGGGCAGCCCGCTTGCCCGCCCGCTCCGCCTGCGGCGCTCACGCCGCCACAGCTGAGCGAGCCGCCGGCGCCACCCACGTTCTCGGCGCCCTTCCCGATGCAGTTCTCGTAACAGTTATAGGCACCTGCGGGCTGGTAGGCGTTCTTGCCACTCGCGCCGTTCGTCCCGGAAGCACCGCTCGCGCCACTCGCGCCGTTCGCACCGGGCCCGCCGTACCCGCCCCAGATGATGTTGTTACGGACGGTCAGCGCGGAGCCGCAGTTCGAGACCCAGAGGGCGTACGAGTTCTGACCACTGCCGGTCGCGTTCTCGCCGTAGATCGTGAAGCCCTCGAGCAGGGTCGCACCGCTCTGAATGTCCTTGGCGGTCACCGCCTTCCGATTGCCGGAGCCCGTGTTCCCGAAGATCGCCGTCGTATTCGACGTGATGTCGCGGGACCACGTCGTGGGGTTGTGCCCACCCAAGAGGCTCTTGCCGGCGACCAGCGTCACGGCTTCGTAGTACGCCCCGCCAGCCACCAGGACCTTGGTTCGCCCGGTGCTGACCGCTTCCGCGAGCCCCCGCGCGATGGAGAGGCAAGGCCGGTTGCCCGCCCCTGTCCCGGTCGGTCCTCGGCCGCATCCGGCAGTGTCGTTGGCCGTCAGGTCCGACGACGAGACGTAGATCGCCGTGGTGTCGAGCAAGAACTCGCATCCGTCTCCAGGCACCGCGTTTAGGTCGAAGTAAGTCTGACCGGAACACGCGGGGTTCACGTCCCCGGGTTTGCAGCACGTGAGTACGCAGGTCGGTGCGGCGACCGCATTGCAGACGCCGAACGCGTTCGCCTTGTTGAAGATCGCCGTACAGTCTGTGCTGCAGTTGCCGCACGCGGTGTTCTGGTCGTATTTGCCCCCGTTGAGCCAGCCGTCGTCGGTCGCTCCGTCGCAGTCGTCGTCGAGCGTGTTGCAGATCTCAGTCACGGCGGTGCCAGCGGTCGCGTTGCAGATCGTAGCGCCACCCGGCGCGCTCGCGTTGCAGATCTTCACGCCGACTCGGCCGCAGGCACCGACACCGCTCGTACACACCGTCCCCTTGTCGGGGTGCGTCTCGTCCGTCGACCCGTCGCAGTCGTTATCGAGGGCGTCGCACACCTCGGTCGCGGCCGTCCCCGCCGTCGCGGAACACACGGTGGTGCCCGCCGGGTT
>JBMOHX010000688.1:0-1863 GCA_049317625.1 Phycisphaerales bacterium | reverse complement strand
GCCCTGCGATCCGCTCCCGTGCCGTCGCGGCAAACTCCCGCTGCGACGCCCCATCCCGCCTCGCCACCGCCCGCGCGGCCGCGAACTCCGCGAGGTTCAGCGTGTGCACTAGCTCCGCCCGCAGCAGCGGGGACAGAGGAATGCCATCGAGCACCGAGCGCAACGCTGCGCAGTGCTCGGTCACCCCACGCCATTGCTCGATCTCTCCCACCTCTCGCTGCTCGCTCCAGTTCTTGAACATGTCGATGAAAATCGCGGACTGATTCCGCAGCCGAACAAGGTCCGGCCTCGACAGCGCGCCGCACGTCTCTCGTAGCGGCAGGTCGATGTCCCCCAGCACCGTCAGCCACTCCGCGATGAACGAGCTCCGATCACCGAAGAGCACGAACGACGCCGCGGCCGCATCAAACTCCGGCCGCTCCGCACGCCACGAAGCCCCGGCACCGTGCGCAATCGCCATCTGCACGATCGGCCACTGTTGCCAGTGCCCCGTGTCGCCCCAATCACAGAGCAGGAAGCCCTCCGCGCCGTGCGTGAGCGCGCACTTCGCCGCGCTCTCGATGTTCGCCCGGCTCTCCGTCGTCCGCCCGGTGATCGACCGCCACGAACTCGTCCCCGGGCACACCCACGCGCGCCGACCCGCCGCGCCCAGCGCCTCGCACCACTTCGCGAACGGCGCATCCGCCTCGTACCCCCACGCCAACGCGATCATCTCTTCCGGGATCTCCGCGATGCACTCCGGGTGCGACAACGCGATGTCCGCCCAGAACATCGGCACCCCGCCCCGCGCCTTCACCGCGCCCGCCACCGCCCGCACAAACTCCATGTACACGGCCGCACGCCCGCGCTCCGCCACCGCTTCCTTCGAACGCCCGTACGCGATGTCGTACGTTTCGTCGCACCCGATGTTGATCCGCGGCGACGTGAAGCACGGCATCAGTTGATCCAACAGCCCCTCGACGAACGCGAGAGACGCCGGATCCGTCGGGCACAGCGAGAACGGCCCGCTCCGCGGCCACACGTCGAACATCCAATCCCCGTGCGTCTCCGCCAGGTGCCGGTAGTGGGGGTGCTCAAGCCAGGAACGCAAGTGCCCGAAGCAGTTCTGATTCGCCGCGAGCTCAACGCCCCGCGCCCGCGCGTACGTGTCAAGCCTTCGCACCTCATCGGGCGTCATCGGAGACCACCCACTCCACACCGCTTCGTGCCCCTCGTACGCGAAGGTGTGCTCCGTGTACAACTGCAAGTGATTCATCTTCAGGTCGGCCAGCAGGTCCACCACCTCGAACAACTGCACCATCGTCGGCACGCGATCGCGCGACACGTCGAGCATCAACCCGCGCACCGCGAAACTCGGATGATCCTCGATCTCGCACCGCGGCACCGCGGCACCGTACTGCGCCACCAGTTGCCTCAACGTCGCCAACCCATGCCGAGCACCTGCCACCGCCGCGGCTTCCACAACCGCGCCATCCGCACCAACCTGCAACCGATACGCCTGCTGGGAAACAGCCGTCGCCCCGCACGACCCGCCGGTGATGACAACCCGAACGCGGGGCAGCTCGCCGCCCCCGTGCGTCAACTCGGCAGCGAACCGACGCAACTCGTGAACACCAGCCCCAACATCAACGCCGCCACCCCCACGCACCTCAACCCGCGCAGGCACCGGCAACAACAGTGGGGGACTCACGCTCATGCGACAATCCTAATCGCAATCAAGCCGCCAGTCTCACCCAACCTCGCTCCATCTCTTCCCCGATGCCGAATGCCCAATGCCCAATGCCTAATGCCTAATGCCTAATGCCCTTTGCTGCTTTGCTGCTTTGAGCTTTGCTGCTTTTCCCCAGCCTCAGGCTATTCACC
>JBMOHX010000687.1:0-1870 GCA_049317625.1 Phycisphaerales bacterium | reverse complement strand
TGTGTCGTCTATGTTCGTGACCCGCCCGAAGTCCGGCGTCGCGCCGTCCACCGTTCAGCGCTGGGCCCGCACGATGCAGATCCCCTCGGTGTGGATCTCCGCGCGTTGCATCCGGTTCCGTCCGGAGCAGGTGATGACCGCGCTCGGCGCCGCGCGCCGCGGCTCGTCTCGCCGCACCCGCAACTCGTAGTTCATCCCCCAAACCACCGCTTCGCCCAGGACGGAACTCCCATGCCCAACCCCTACCCCCTCTCCCACCTCCGCGACGCCGGCAGGATCGCCCTCAGCCCAGCCGAGCTCGCCGACGCGCTCGGGCTGTCTGAACGCACCATCTGGGGCATCACCGCACCCCGCGGCACGTTGCCCGCCGTAAAGGTTGGTCGCCGCGTCGTCTACCCCATCGTGTTGGTTGAGAAGTGGCTCGCCGAGGAAGCCGCAAAGGGCGGTGCTGTCACATGAACCCAGACAACATTTCCGAAGGCGCGGCTCAGCCTGGCAGCAACAGCCGCACCGAGAACCAGTCGAACAAGTCTACGAGCCCTCCAAGTTCCGATGCAAACGAGTCATGCCGGATTGCGGCTTCGCGCGAGTTCCCGCGCAACTTCCCCGCGTACTTCTGCACCAGCAGCGAGAAGTTCCACACCCAGTCCTGGTGCCCCTGCCCGCACCGGGTTCGTCGGGCCGCGACCGAGATCGGGGGATCTCCCTCATGAATCTCCCGATCTTCGATCACGATCTCGTTCTCAGTTGCCTTTCCCACTTCTGGACCGAAGGCACCGTCACCGAGCTTCGCGCGCTCAACGCCTCCATCCGCGGCGACCATCGGAACGGCACCATCAGCGGCTACTTCGACTGCCCTGAGAAGCTCGCGATCTCGCTGAAGAGTCTCACCTTGGCCCGCGGCGTCTACTTCGTGCCGAATCGAGTCAACCCGCAGTTGCTGGCTCGCGCGTGCAACCGGCTGCGGTTCACGGCCAAGGCCGATCCGCTCACCGGTGACAAGGACATCCTCCACCGTCTCTGGCTCCCCATCGACCTCGACCCCGTACGCCCATCGGGCATCGGCTCGACAGACGACGAGCACGCCGCGGCACACGATCGGGCCATCGCGGTGCGTGACAATCTGCGCTCGCGCGGCTGGCCCGAGCCCATCTTTGCCGACAGCGGCAACGGCGCTCACTTGCTGTACCGGATCGACATACCCGCCGAGGACCAGGGGCTCGTCCAGCGGGTCCTGACACACCTGGCCGAGCACTTCGACGACGACGCCGTCAAGCTCGACGTCAGCGTGTTCAATCCCGCGCGGATCTGGAAGTTGTACGGAACACGGGCCTGCAAAGGCGACGCGATGCCGGATCGTCCGCACCGTATGTCCTCGATCATCGAGGTGCCGGCGACGATGGTGCCGGTGGACATCACGTTGCTGGAACAACTCGGCGGTGTCGCCGCGAGCGAGTCCACGCCCCAACGCCCGCAGGCCGCTGCGCCCCGCGGCTCGTTCGACCTGCCCGACTGGATCTCCCGCCATCTCCCGCAGGCAGAGGGGCCGCGGGAGTGGATGGCGGGCGGCGAGCGGTGGAGCCTTCCGACCTGTCCCTTCAACAGCTCACACGTCGGCGGCTCCGCGTACATCGGCCGCCTGCCGAACGGGGCGATCTGCGCGGGGTGCCACCACAACTCGTGCTCCGGCTGGGGCTGGAAGGAACTTCGCGAACGCATCGCGCCCGCGGTGTCGGGGAAACCTCCCGTTCCCAAGCAGAACATCGAGGTTTCCCAGACATCGCAGGCCGCAGTGCCAGGAGCATTCATCCCCTTTCCGGTGCACTTGCTGCCGGAACCCATCTCGTCCTACATCGAGGAGGCCGCCGCG
>JBMOHX010000686.1:0-1875 GCA_049317625.1 Phycisphaerales bacterium | reverse complement strand
ACCGGCTCGCCGCGGGAACGGACGAGGCGACTCTGAAGATGCTCGACGATCTCGTGGTGCTGATCGACCCGCTCATGAACCCCGACGGCCGCGACCGCTGCGTGACGCTGATCCGGCAGCACAAGATGGCGAACCCGGATGTCGACGACCAGTCGATCACGCACACGCAACTGTGGCCCTCTGGCCGCATGAACCACTACCTCTTCGACTTGAACCGCGACTGGATCTTCGCCACCCAGCCGGAGACCCGCGGCCGCGTCGAGGCCGTCGCGAAGTGGAACCCGCAGTACTTCATGGAGAGCCACGAAATGGGCGGGCAGGACACCTTCCTGTTCATGCCCGCCCGAGAGCCCGTCAACAACAACTATCCCGGGCACTCGCGCAAGTGGGGCGAGATCATCTCTCACGAGCACGCCGCGGCGTTCGATGCCCTCGGCTGGCGCTACTACTCCGGCGAGTGGAACGAGAGTTGGTACCCGGGCTATTCGAGCTCCTGGGGCGCACTGCGCGGCGCGATCGAGCAGTTGTACGAGCAGGCAAACATCGGGACTGATGCGCTCCGGCGCGCCGAGGGCACGCTGCAAACCTACCGCGAATCCGTGCACCACCAGGCGGTGAGCTCGTGGTCAAACCTCGAGAGCTGCGCGAAGCACCGCGTCGAGATTCTCCGTGATTTCGTGAAGGAACGCCGCGCGAACCTCGCCCCGGATGGTCGGTTCGCGAAGCGCGTCTACGCGATCCCGCCATCGGCCAACCGCGACCGCGTCGCCAAAGTGCTCGATCTCGCGTTGCTCCAGGGGTTCGACGTCTACGCGGCCCCGGCCGACTTCTCCGCGGGCGGCACCGATCGCTTCGGGCGCGAAGTGAAAGGACGGGTCTTCCCCGCGGGCACCATCCTCATCCCAGCGTCGCAACCGCTGGGCAATCTCGTCTCCGCGATGCTCGAGTTCGACCCGCGATTCAGCGACGCGTTCCTCACCGAAGAACGCCGCGAACTCATCCGCTTCGACCGCTCCCGCTTGTACGACACCACGGCGTGGAACATCACGATGCTCTTCGATGTGGAGTGCTGCGAGCTCGCGGCGGAGTTGCCCGCCGGCGCGGTCCGCCTCGACAAAGCTCCAGCCGAGAGCGCTCGTGCGATCAACACGATCGGAACCCCGGTCGCGTATGTCATCGAAGGCGACGACGACCGAAGCGTCAGCGTCGCCGCACGCCTGATGGAACGCGGCGTGTGGGTTCGCTACGCGGAGAAGCCGTTCACGTTTGACGGCGTCGCCCGTCCGCGCGGATCGGTTCTGGTGGTGGCCAAGGACAACCTCAACTTCGAGGGCGACCTCGCCGCGGCGGTTCGTGAAGTCGCGAACGAGCGGGGCATCGCGGCTTTCCCCGTGAACGGCGGACTGGGTGACGGCGACCTGCCGGACCTCGGCGGCGGGTACTTTCAGCTTCTCCAGCCGCCGCGGATCGCGGTGGTCTCGCAGTCACCCACCGAGCCGTACTCGTACGGCGAGGTGTGGCACATGCTCGACCGGCGACTGGGCGTGCGCTCGAGCGCCCTCGATGGTCAGCAGTTGGGGGCGATCGACCTGCGCCGGTACAACGTGCTCGTCGTGCACGACGGCCCCGGCTACGCGGATCTGACGAGCCACCTCCCGGCGCTGCGCACCTGGGTGGAGAGTGGAGGCACCCTCATCGCGATCGGTTCCGCGGCCGCCGCGCTCGCTCGCGAGGGAGGCATCGGGGCAACACGCGACTACTCCGAGGTGCTCGGCAAGCTCGACGATTACCGCATGGCCATGATCCGCGAATGGGAAGGGCTGACGCAAACCCCCGACCCAGCCGCCGCGTGGGGGCGGGTCGTGAAGCCGGTGA
>JBMOHX010000685.1:0-1878 GCA_049317625.1 Phycisphaerales bacterium | reverse complement strand
CGAAGAGTGCCGGGTGGCGATTGTTGAGGACGGCAAGCTGGAAGAGCTGTACGTCGAACGGTTCGCGACCGCGAACCGGGTGGGGAACATCTATGTCGGCCGGGTGGTGAACGTGGAGCCGGCGATCCAGGCCGCGTTCATCGACTTCGGGATCGGCCTCAACGGGTTCCTGCACGTGTCGGACCTGCACCCGCGGTACTTCCCGGGCGAGGGTGACGATACCACCGAGCGTGTGGGGCACAAGACCCCGCGTCGCGAGCGGCCGCCGATCCAGCACGCGCTGCGTCGCGGGGACGAGGTGATCGTCCAGGTGCTCAAGGACGGCGTGGGCAGCAAGGGCCCGACGGTGACGAGCTACCTCTCGATCCCGGGCCGGTTCCTCGTGATGATGCCGCAGATGGACAACATCGGCGTGAGCCGGAAGGTTGAAGACGACGAGCAGCGTCGGCAGATGCGGGAGATTCTCGATCAGCTCGACCTGCCCGAAGGGTTCGGGTTCATCCTGCGGACCGCGGGGTTCCAGAAGACCAAGACCGAACTCAAGCGGGACCTCTCGTACCTCCAGCGCCTGTGGAAGGACATGGAGCGGCGGCTCAAGCACGGCGGGAACAAGCCGCGGCTGCTGTACTCCGAGAGCGACCTCCTGGTGCGCTCGCTGCGTGACTTGCTGACGGGCGAGATCGGGCAGGTGATCATCGACCACGAGACGGCGCTCAAGCGCGCGAGCCGCTTCATGAAGATCGTGGCGCCGCGCGGGGCCGCGCAGCTGATGCACTACCCGGGGCGCACGCCGCTCTTCCACGCCTTCGGCGTTGAAGAGCAGATCGCGCTGATTCATGCGCGCGAAGTGCCGCTGCCTTCGGGTGGCCGGCTGGTGATCGATCAGACCGAAGCGCTGGTGGCGATCGACGTGAACTCGGGCAAGTCCCGCGATTCGCGGGATAGCGAGACCAACGCGTACCAGACCAACGTTGAAGCGGTCGACGAGATCTGCCGGCAGTTGCGGTTGCGCGACATGGGCGGCATCGTCATCAACGATCTCATCGATATGCGGCGGTCTGAGCACCGCAAGGACATCGAGTCGCGGTTCAAGGAGCGGCTCAAGCGCGACCGTGCCCGCAGCACGGTGCTGCAGATCTCCGAGTTCGGCATCCTCGAGATGACCCGCCAACGGATGCGGCCCAGCCACGAGAGCGTGCACTTCGCGGACTGCCAGACCTGCCGCGGGCGCGGCATGGTGCAGAAGTCCGACTCTGTCGCTTCCGAAGCGGTGCGCGAGCTGTGCATGCTGCTGGACGTTGAGAAGATCCAGCGTGTCGAGATGGTGGTCTCGCCGCGCGTCGCGGGCGAGATGCTCTCCGGCAAGCGCCAGCTGCTCACTCGCATCGAGCGTTCGTACGGGAAGAAGGTCGACGTCCGCGTGAGCGAAGCGGTGCCAGTCGACCGGGTTGGGTTCTACGCGTACGACGACGCGGGCAACGACGTTGATCTCACCGCGTTGCCCCGCCCCAAGAAGCCCAAGGAACTCAAGCCCTGGGAGGACCCCGACGCCGCGAGCACGGACTGGGCGGACAACTCCGCCGATCAAGTGAACCACGATGAGCCAGAGCCGGTGGAGGAAGCGGTCGAGGACTTCGCGCTGCACCCCATCGAGATCGACGAGGGCAACGACGGTCCGGCCGACGGGCCCGGCACCGACCAGGAGTCCACCGACGGATCTGGCCGCAAGCGCCGCAGACGGCGTGGTCGGCGGAGCAAGGGCGGCGCGCCCCAGGGCCAGTCGGGACCCCAGACCGGAGCCCAGCAACCCGCCCAACCTCAACAGATCGCGCCCGCCGCGGCTCAAACCGAAGACGATCAGGAACCCGGCGAGCCGGG
>JBMOHX010000684.1:0-1883 GCA_049317625.1 Phycisphaerales bacterium | reverse complement strand
CACATGGCACGACTCCACGAGTACCAGGGCAAAGCCATCCTCGCCCAGCACGGCATCCGCGTCCCGCGTGGCCGCGCGATCTCTTCGCCACAGGACGCCGCGACAGTCGCCGCGGAACTCGGCGAGTGCGTCCTCAAGATCCAGGCGTGGACCACCGGCCGCGCCGCGATCGGGGGAGTCGCGTTCGCAAAGTCTCCCGGCGAGGCGTCCACACACGCGGCGCGTCTCCTCTCGATGACCGTCGGTCAGTTCCCGGTCACAAGCGTCCTCGTCGAAGAAAAGATCTCGATTGCCGCCGAGTTCTTCGTCTCCCTTTCCGTCGATGATGCCGCCCGCGCCCCCGTGATCCTCATCGCCGCGGGCGGCGGCACGGGTATCGAGGACCGCGCCGCGCAGGTCAAACGCATTCCCTGCTCGGTCAGCGCCGGCCCCGACCCTGCGGCGCTCGCCGCCGCCACGGCCGCGATGCCCGGTTCCGAAGCCACCCGCGCCAAGCTCGCCGCCGCCATCACCACCATCTTCAACATCGCCAAAGCCACCGACGCCCGCTCCATCGAGATCAACCCGCTGGTCGTCACATCCTCCGGCGAGCTCCTCGCCGCCGACTGCCGCATGACCATCGACGACTACGCGGTCTTCCGCCACCCCGAACTCGGCATCGACTTCCCCCGAGAACTCGACCACCCCCCCACTCCGCTCGAGAAGCTCGCCTTCGACGTCGAGCAACAAGACCACCGCGGCACCTTCTTCTTCGCCCAGATGAACACCGCCGCGACGCCCGGATCGAAAGGTCTCATCGGCTTCCACGGTGCTGGCGGCGGCGGGTCCATGATGTCCATGGACGCGATCACCAACGAAGGCTTCACCATCGCCAACTTCTGCGACACCAGCGGCAACCCAAGCCCCGCGAAGGTCTACCGCGCCGCCCGCGTGATCCTCTCGCAACCCAACCTCGTCGGCTACTTTGGTTCCGGATCGGGCGTCGCGAACCAGGAGCAGTACTGGAGCGCCTACGGCCTCGCGAAGGCGTTCTGGGAAATGGACATGCCCCTCCCCACTGTGATCCGCCTAGGCGGGAACACGGAAGACCGGGCCGTCGAAATCCTTCAGCACGCCTGCAAGCCTCTGCCCGGCATCGTCGAGGGCTACAAGAAGACCGACCCACCCGCCAAGATCGCCCGACGGTTCGCCGAACTCGTCGCCGACGCGAAGGGTCTGACGTGGTCGCCCCGCAAGCCCCGCGTCCCGGCGTTCGTCAACGCGGCAACATCGCACCGTTTCGCGGTGAAGAACGGCACCGTGTGGATCGACGCCGAAGCCTGGAAGCACCACGCCGCGGCGATCATCTCTCGTTGCTCCGGCCTCCTGAGGGACGACGGCGGCAAACCCGCGCTCACCGTGAAGCCCGAGGAGCTCATGAACAAGGACAGCGAGATGATCGCCTGCGAAGTCGAGTGCCGACGCGACGGCATCGATGGCTTCTTCGTTCAACTCCCCATCGCCGGCCTGGAGACCATCTGACATGGCCATCCTCATCGACAAGACCAAGCGCGTGATCGTTCAGGGCATCACCGGCCGCGAGGGCCAGGCCCGCACCCGCCTCATGCTCGACTACGGGACGAATGTCCTCGGCGGCGTCACCCCGGGCAAGGGAGGCGCGGAAGTGCTCGGAGTGCCCGTCTTCAACTCCTGCGCGGACGCCGCGGCGGCCCTGGGCACCATCGACATCAGCGTCCTCTTCGTCCCCGCCACCGGTCTCAAAGACGCCGCGCTCGACGCGATCAACGCCGGTGTCAAGCTCGTCGTCCTCGTCGCCGACCGCGTGCCAGTGTGGGACGCGATGGAGATCGCCGCCGCGGCGAAAGCCAAGGGCGCGAACTTCG
>JBMOHX010000683.1:0-1885 GCA_049317625.1 Phycisphaerales bacterium | reverse complement strand
AAATCATCCAGCTCGCGTTGCTTGGCCTGGAGTTCCGCGCTGAACTTTGCCTGCTGCTGCTTGATCGCCTGAACCGCGACCGCAGTCAGGCGTGAGTAGTCCATGCCGGTTACTTTGCCGTCCGCGTCGTAGAAGACGACTTCGGGGAAGATCTTCGCGACGTCTTCGGCCACGAAGCCGATGTCGTGCTCGCGGCCGGGGCGGTCTTTCGCGAACTCGGGGTTCCAGTCGAAGGTGACGCCTTCGAGTTGGAGGAGGCGGTCGAGGGCGTCGGTCATTGGGGCGACGTTGTGCTTGAAGCGGCCTGAGGAAGGGACCGCGACGTTGTTGGCGAGGACGTTGCCGCTCACGGTGAGACGCTGGCTTGGGGCGGTGCCGGACTGATCACCGATCGCGACATTGCCGTTGCTGTGGACGAGCAGGTTCCAGCCGCCGTTGAAGATGCCGACGGCGTCGTCGTTGCGTTGGCCGATGAAGGAGCGGTCGACGGGTGCGTTGATGGGGGAGGCGAACCAGATGCCCGGGGAGTTGAATGCTGCGCCGGAGTCGCCTCTGATGCGGGCGCGGCCCGCGGCGAGTTGAGCGGCCGTGGTGGCGGTTGTCGCGCTGCCGGCGCTGGTCGCGAAGATGGCGCTCGACGCGGAGGTGGCGGATCGGGCGAACTCGGCGGCTTCGGCGTGGTTGGCGTTGGTCGCGTTGAGGGCCTTCTGTGCGACGCGGGCTTTCGGCGCGGCGGTGAGGGGCTGGCGTGGAGAGAGCGCGACGAAGCCAGACCCGATGGGGCTTTCGACTTCGAGCTGGAGCCAGAAAGGTTGGGTGGTGTCGAGGCTCACACCGAAGTTGAGGGGCGCGTTGATCAGACCATCCGAGATGTTCGTGAACCCTTGGGTGATGGCCTGGGCGACGGCGGCGGTTGCGGTCGGCGCGGTCGGGTCGTTGCAGAGGGTGAAGCGAACGTTGGCGTCGCCGTTGATCGGGACGCCGCCGCTGGTCACGCGGCCTTGATAGGTGAAGCTGCTGTTCGCGGGGGAGAAGGACCGGTCGTTGAAGGTGATCGACCAACCGCCGGCGATGTTGCCGCCGTCGGGGTCTGTGCTGTCAAAGACGTAGAGCGACCACTCGCCGTTGGCATCGGTTCCAACGAGGAGGCTTGCGAGGGAGTTGCCGTAGGGTGCGGCGGGGGCGGGAGCCGGCAGGGACGTTGAGGTGTTGTAGGCGGAGCAGCTGTAGACGCCGGAGGCGATGTTGACGAAGTCGCGAGAGAGTCGCGCGGTTTCGTCGGGGACGAAGGTAAGCGTGGCGTTGCCCGCGACGCCTCCGACCTGGTTCATCAGCATGATCTTCTGTCCGCTCGGGGACACCAGAAGCACGTTGACGTCGTAGGCGTTGGCGTGCGAAAGGCCCCTGAGCGTG
Organism: Phycisphaerales bacterium; assembly: GCA_049317625.1. Lineage (GTDB taxonomy): Bacteria > Planctomycetota > Phycisphaerae > Phycisphaerales > UBA1924 > JBEIUO01. The sequence continues at coordinate 472 of JBMOHX010000683.1, read as the reverse complement.
ACGCTCACGTAGGTGATGGGAAAGGCCACGCCGCTGACGGTGATCTGGGTGAGGTAGGGATTCGCCACACCGGAGTCGGGGATGTCGATGTATTGGGTGCTGGTGAAGGTCTGCGCGAGGGCCTGGGTGGGCGAGGTGGTGATCGCGGCCAGACCGGCCAAGGCTGATGCGGCGAACGCAAGAAACCGCTTCATGGGACGGGTGCTCCTGGTGAGTGGTTGGGAGAGCCTACCCCGGCGTTGGGTGGAGGCAAGGGGAATAGGAGGGGGGAGGGGTGCTCGCGGCCTGATATCGCGTTGGAGTCGTCGAGGGGCGAGGATTGTGGGGCGTTATGGGTGGTAAGAGTGGTGGAGGCGAGGCCGCGCGGAGGGGGCGTTGAGACTCAGCCGCAGCGTGCTCCTGCCAGTCCGGCCCCCGGGTAACTGAAACAGTTTCGTTTCGAAGCGATTGTCGGTAACGTGGGTTGATCGGG
>JBMOHX010000682.1:0-1893 GCA_049317625.1 Phycisphaerales bacterium | reverse complement strand
TCCGCCTCGCTCCGCCACTGGCTCTTGTCCTTGAGCATGATGAACGTGTCGGAGACGTTCGGCGGCATGGGATCCGATGCGAGTTCCGCTGTGCCCGTCTTGGAGTAGACGAAGGCCACCTCGGGGAACTTCGACACCGTCTTCTCGACGTCGTACTGCATCAACTGCGACTGCGTGATCCCGGTCGATGCGATCCGCATCGCGTGCATCGCGATGTCCTTCTCGTCGAGCGTGGGCACGAACTCCTGCCCCAGCCGCGTGAAAAGCGCCACCGATCCCACGAACGCGAGCACCGCGCCCACCACCACCGCGTACCGGAGCCGCACCGCCGCGCGAACGATCGGCTCGTAGGCCTTCTTCGCCCAACGGATCAGGAACATATCCTTCTCGGTCACTTTGCCTGTGATGCACAACGCGACCATCGCGGGGATGAACGTCAGCGAGAGCACGAACGCCGAAACCAGCGCGATGATGACCGTGAGGGCCATCGGGTGGAACATCTTCCCCTCAACGCCCGACAGCGCAAGGATCGGGAAGTACACCGTGATGATGATCGCCTCGCCAAAGGCCGTCGCCTTGCGCACCTCTTTGCTCGCGTCAAACACCACGTGCAACCGCTCCTGGAGCGTGAGCAACCTGCCCTTGCGATGCTGCTCCTCCGCCAAGCGCCGCAGGCAGTTCTCCACGATGATCACCGCGCCGTCCACGATCAACCCGAAATCGATTGCGCCCAGCGACATCAGGTTGCCGCTGACCTTCGTCTGCACCATCCCCGTCGCCGTCATGAGCATCGACAACGGGATCGCCAGCCCGCAGATGATCGCCGCCCGCCAGTTGCCCAGCAGCAGCAAGAGCACCACCACCACCAGCACCGCGCCCTCCAGCAGGTTCTTCTGCACCGTCGCGATCGTCGCGTCCACGAGCTTGGTCCGGTTCAGCACTGTCTTCGCCTTTATACCCGCCGGCAGCGAGCGCTGGATCTCCCCCATCTTCGCGTCAACCGCCGCGGCCACCGTTCGGCTGTTCGCACCGATCAGCATGATCGCCGTGCCCACCACCACGTCCTCGCCGTTCTCGCTCGCCGACCCGGTCCGCAGCTCACGCCCCAACCCCACACCCCCGGGCCTCACCACGTCCCGCACGTACACCGGCACCCCGTTGCGGCTCCCGATCACGACGCTCTCGATCTCCTCGATGGTCTGGATCCGCCCCGTCGCGCGGACCAGGTACGACTCGCCCTTGTGCTCCACGTACCCCGCGCCGGTCGAGACGTTGTTCTTCTCCAGCGCCCCGATCACGTCGTGAAACGTCAGCCCGTACGAGACCAGCTTCATCGGGTCCGGCTGCACGTGGTACTGCTTCACGAACCCGCCGATCGCGTCCACACCGGCAACGTTTTTTACGCCCTTGAGCTGCGGCCTGATGATCCAGTCCTGCACCTCACGCAGGTACGACGCGAGCTCGACCTCTGTCCTGAGCCGCCGCCCCTCCGGCGAGAGATACGAGCCGTCGGACTGCCAGCCGACCACACCATCCTTCACGGTCGCGCCCTGCCCGTGCGGGTGCTCGTACTCCACCGTGTACATGTAGACTTCGCCCAGCCCCGTCGCGATCGGCCCCATGATCGTCTCGACACCCGGCGGCAGCGAGCCCGCCGCCTCGCGCAGCCGCTCCCCCACCTGCTGACGCGCGAAGTAGATGTCCACACCGTCGTCGAACACCGCCGTCACCTGCGAAAACCCGTTCCGCGAAATCGACCGCGTGTACTCCAAACCGGGAATTCCGGCCAATGCGGTTTCGACGACAAACGTGACTTGTTTTTCGATCTCCAAAGGAGAAAGCGATGCGGCTTCCGTATTTATCTGAACTTGATTATTCGTGATGTCCGGAACC